>JAIEPP010000607.1 GCA_019748335.1 Xanthobacteraceae bacterium | reverse complement strand
CGGGCCTGGTGGCGTGGGAGGCGGTGGTTCGCATCAACGACATCCAGCCCTATGTACTGCCGGGACCGCTGCTGGTGTTTCAGACGCTGGTCGGCGACTGGACGGTGCTGTCGGAATCGCTCGGCGTTACGCTATTGACCACGCTGGAAGGGTTTGTCGCGGCGGCCATCGGCGGCGTCGCGCTGGCGCTGTTGTTCAATCAGTCGAAATGGCTGGAATATTCGCTGTTTCCCTATGCGGTGATCCTGCAGGTCACGCCCGTGATCGCGATCGCGCCGCTGTTGCTGATCTATCTCCAGCAAACCACCGCCGTCATCGTCTGCGCCTGGATCGTCGCCTTCTTTCCGGTGCTGTCGAACACCACGCTCGGGCTGAATTCGGTTGACCGCAATCTCGCCGGATTGTTTCAGCTTTATGGCGCCTCGAAACTGCAGACGCTGCGATACCTGAAACTGCCGGCCGCGCTGCCCTTCATGCTGGGGGGCTTGCGGATCGCGGGAGGGCTGTCGCTGATCGGCGCCGTGGTGGCTGAAATTGCGGCGGGCACCGCGGGCGCCGGCTCCGGGCTCGCCTTCCGTATCGCCGAGTCCGGTTATCGTCTCAACATTCCCCGAATGTTCGCAGCACTTTTGCTACTGTCCGCCGCCGGGATTGTCATCTATGCCCTGCTGGCGCTAATTTCGCACCTGGTACTACGGCGCTGGCATGAAAGCGCGCTCGGAAAGGAAAACTGATGGCTGCCGCGACTATTTCATCCGAGAAGGTCGATCTCCTGATCTACGGACCGATCAGGCCGATCCTCGAAAACGGCTTTTCGGACCAGTTCGTCCTGCACAAGGCGGAAAGCCGCGCCGACCTCGAGCGGTTGACTCCCGAGGTGCTGGCGAAGGTGCGCGGGGTCGCGGTCACCTATCATACGGTGCATGCCGACGGCAAAGCGCTGGCGCATTTTCCGAAGCTGGAAATGGTCGCGAGCTTCGGCGTCGGCTACGATCATGTCGATTGCGCCTATGCGCGCGAGCACGATGTGGTGGTAACCAATACGCCTGACGTGCTGACCGAGGAGGTCGCCGACGTCGCGATGGGGCTGTTGATCGCGACCTTGCGCGAGTTCGTCAAGGCCGACCGCTATCTGCGCTCCGGCCTGTGGACGACCCAGAACTATCCGCTGAGCGTCGGCTCGCTGCGCGATCGCAAGATCGGCATCGTCGGCATGGGCCGCATCGGCCAGGCGATCGGGCGCCGGCTGGAGGCCTCGCGTGTTCCGGTCTCCTATCATTCGCGCAATCCGTCGTCGGCGGTGTCCTACAAGCACTATGGCGACCTGATGGAGATGGCGAAGGCGGTCGATACGCTGATCGTGATCGTGCCCGGCGGTGCGGCGACCGCCAAGATGATCAATGCCGACGTGCTGAAGGCGCTCGGGCCGCGCGGCGTGCTGATCAACGTGGCGCGCGGTTCGGTGGTGGACGAGGAGGCGCTGGTCGCGGCGCTGAAGTCCGGCACCATCCTGGCGGCCGGGCTCGATGTGTTCGCCAAGGAGCCGAGCGTGCCGGACGAATTGAAGTCGATGCAAAATGTCGTGCTGTTGCCACATATCGGCTCAGCTTCGGTGGTAACGCGCAATGCCATGGATCAGCTCGTGGTCGACAATCTGAAGAACTGGTTTGCCGGCAAGGCGCCGTTGACGCCGGTTCCGGAAACCCCGGTGAAGGGGCGCTGATGTACTCCGGCCGTTCGATCATCCTGGTCGCGGCGCTGCTGGCGCTGGCCTCGCCGTTATCGGCGCAGGACGCATCGACCCTGAAGAAAGACATGGTCGGGCAGTGGGAGCTTGCGACCACCGATCGCAGCAAGACCTGCGTCGTGACGCTGAAGGGCGATACGACGCCGCTGGGGATGAAGCTCGAACTCGAACCCGGCTGCGCCGCGGCGTTGCCCTTCACCAAGGATATCACCGCCTGGAACATCAAGGGGCTGGGCGATATCGTGCGGTTGCAGGACGCCGCCAGCCAGCCGGTGATCGATTTCACCGAGGTCGAGAGCGGCATTTTCGAGGGGCTGCGGACCAATGAGGGCGTCTACATCCTGCAAAATCTCGCCGCCGCCCGCTCGCTGGCCAAGTCGATGGACCAGATGATCGGCGACTGGTCGATGGTGCGCGGCAACGGCCAGGCGGTCTGCGGCCTGACCCTCACCAACACCGAGGCGGCGCAGGATAATTTCCAGGTGTTCTTGAAGCCGAAATGCGATCCCGCGGTCGCGGCCTTTGCGCCGACGCAATGGCGGCTCGATCACGGCCAGATGCTGCTGATGTCGTCCAAGGGCGAGACCTGGCAGTTCGAGGCCGACGACAACGCGCAGTGGCGCAAGGTGCCCGACAGCGCCGATCCCCTGATCATGATCCGCGGGCAATAGCTTTTGCGGCCGGCCGGCGGGCCAGCCCGGTGCAAATTTATTGTCGGCGGCTGTCGATTTCCGGCCGCCTCGTTCGTCGATCTCAACAGCGAGACAGTTTTGCGGCGGTCGTCGCCGCAACTCGCCTCAACGGGAGCTTCCTATGCGTTTCATGTATGTCGTTACCTCTTCGCAGCCGATGCGCGGGCCCACGCCGGCCTTGATGGAAGCCATGCACAAGCTTTCCGAGCGCGAGATCAAGGCCGGCCGGATGCTGGACAGCGGCGGGCTGCTGCCGGTCCAGATGGGCGCCCAGGTCAAGATCACGGACGGCAAGCTCGGTGTGGTCGACGGCCCGTTCGTCGAGACCAAGGAGATGATCGGCGGCTACGCCATTTTCGAACTGCGCAACAAGGAAGAGGCGGTGGCCGCGGCGCGCGAGTTCATGCAGCTCCACCTCGACCACATGCCGGACTGGGAAGGCACCTGCGAAGTCCGCGCAATGGTCTCGCCGGAATCGGAAATGAACTGCCAGCCCCTGAGGGCCGACGCGGATGCCAAGATCGCCTCTTGAGCAGCCGAGCCCTGATCAGGCTTTTCCTGCCACGTCGGCGGCGATGACGGCCGCCGACGTCAACGGCACCGTTCTCGCGGTCTGGCGCATCGAACAGCCGCGGCTGATCACCAGCCTCGCGCGGATGCTGCGCGACGTGCCGCTGGCCGAAGACCTGACACAGGAAGCGCTGCTGGCGGCGCTCGAACACTGGCCCAGGTCAGGCGTGCCGGAAAAGCCCGGCGCCTGGCTGATGGCGATTGCCAAACGCCGGGGGCTGGATCATCTGCGCCGCCGCCAGATGCTAGCGCGCAAGCACGAGATGCTGGTGCGCGACCTCGAGCAGGAACAGCAGGCGATGCCCGATCCGGACGCGGCACTCGACGACGAGTTCGGCGACGAGCTGCTGCGGCTGATCTTCACCGCCTGCCATCCAAAGTTGTCGCGCGAGGCTCGCGCGGCGCTCGCGCTGAAAATGATCTGCGGCCTGACCACGGAAGAGATCGCGCGCGCCTTCCTGCTGCCGGAAGCGACCATCGCGCAGCGCATCGTGCGGGCGAAGCGGACGCTGTCGGAATCCGGCCTCGCCTACGAAACCCCTTCCGGCGAAGCGCTATCGGAGCGGCTCGCCTCGGTGCTGGAGGTGGTCTACCTGATCTTCAACGAGGGCTACACCGCCTCGCGCGGCGACGAATGGCTGCGGCCGCAGCTTTGCAACGACGCGCTGCGGATGGGCCGCGTGCTGACCTCGATCGCGCCGCGCGAGCCGGAAGCGCACGGCCTGCTGGCGCTGATGGAGTTGAACGCGTCGCGCGTATCAGCGCGCACCGACGCGGCCGGTGATCCGATCCTGCTGATGGACCAGAACCGCGCGCTGTGGGACCAGCTCCAGATCCGTCGCGGAATGCTGGCGCTGGCGCGCGCGCGCGAACTCGGCGGCGCGGGTGGATTTTACGCGTTGCAGGCGGCGATCGTCGCCTGTCACACCGGCGCCGGCACGCCCGCTGAAACCGACTGGCCGCGTATCGTCGAGCTCTATGGAGAGCTGGCCGATCTGGTGCGTTCGCCGGTCATCGAACTCAACCGCGCCGTGGCGATCGGCATGGCCGAGGGGCCCGCCACCGCATTGCCGTTGGTGCAAGCGCTCGCGCACGAGCCGTCGCTGAAGGCCTATCACCTGCTCGAAAGCGTCCGCGGCGATCTGCTCTGCAAGCTCGGACGCTTCGAAGAAGCATGCGCCGCATTCGAGGCCGCGGCGGAACTCGCGGGCAACAATCGCGAGCGGGATTTGCTGAAACGGCGCGCCGCTGAAGCGATCAGCCGCGCGCCGAAGCCTTCCTGATCATAAGAACCGGAACTGGGACCGCTCGCGTTTGGCGAGCTTGGGTATCGCCTGGCCGACGATGATGTTCTTGAAGTGGTCGGTCTGCTGGTGGTCGGCGAACGCCGATTCGCCGGCGAACACCTCGTAGAAGAAGAACTCGCGCGGCTTGGCGATGTTCTGGTGGATCTGGAATTCCTTCACGCCGGGCTCGCGCTGCGCCTGCGGCAGGAAATCCTGCAGCAGGGCCGCGACCGCGCCTTCCTCGCCGGAATTGACTTCCCAGAAGGCGGTGACGACCAGGTTCTGGTTTGCGCTGTTGGTGGCTGCCATGATGTTCTCCCGTGAAACGGCGTCGATCGATTTCGACCGGCGGCTGAGGAGAAGAATGCCTGCTTCCGGACAAGAATGCTTCGACATCAGTCGAACTGTCATATCGACGTCGGATAGAACCAATCCCGTCAAGACGATCGCTCTTGGCGCAAAGCGGGCGTTCGCGCAAAGACGAGCGGTCGAAAGTGTGATGGATTCGTCGGCAATGTTTCAGGCCGCTTCTTGACCCGCGCCAACGATATCGGGGACGGTTGCACCCGGCAAAGTAGAGGACGAAACGGGGATCTTGATCGTCCACACTGTGCCATTTTCCGAGTCGAGGCTTGCTGTCCCTCGGACCTGTTCAACGAGACGGCGCACCAGGCCAAGCCCGTGCCGCTTGTTTTCAGTCTGGGCCTTGAAGCCTTCGCCATCGTCGCTGATGGTCATAGTCATCGTGTTGATGTCTGGAAAGGCGCTCTGAACTGACACGATGATCGATCCCTTGCCGCCGGGGAAGGTGTGATCGTAGCTGTTGGTCACCACCTCCGCGACGACTATCCCAAGTGCCGTCACTACATCGAGATCGAGGGTAATCGGCGGGCCGTCACACGTCAGAGTGACAGCGCCGTCCGGCGCTCCTTGGATGTCCGCAAGGCTGAGACACAGCGATTTCAAATAGCCGCCGAAATCGATGGTTCTCGTCATCTCGGCGCCGAGCAAATGGTCATATACCTGGGCCAGGGTCGAAACCCGCCGCCGCGGAGTTAATGTCGCGGGGTCCTCAATCGCGCGCAGTCCTCCAGGTTGGCGACGACTTCACATGGGATGTCGCAGTTCAGAAACCGCAACCTTTGACTCAACCGCGAATGGTTTGCCCGGTCTGTGAGAAAGTCTGGTCAATTTTGACCACGTCAAGACAGTCCGCACGCCTCGTTAAGCGGATCGAAGGTCTTTAGTGAACAGACTTCCAGCGCGCCGATGCGCATGGTGTGAGTGCACCGTGTGGCGACAAGGTGAAGCTGGTGGAACGCTTATGACCAAGCCGTGGCAGACACAGCCCATGAAAGAAGAAGCAGGTACCCGGTCCGGCAAGCCGCCGCATGGCGCGGTCAATGTTCGATCCGGGCCTGCGAAAATGACAGCGACCCTGAAGCGAAGAGCATTGAAGAAAAGGCCGGAAAAGCCGGCAATTGCCAGGCCGCCCGTGATCGAATGAAGGCTACTCCTCGCTTGCCGACCTGCTCCGCGTGATCTCGGGTTTGTCGTGCAAAACGGCATTCAAGAGCGAATTATGGACTTCTATTTTGCCGTTGTAGCTGATCAGTCCGAGTTTGCGGAATCTGTTCATGAAAAAACTGACGCGGGATCGGGTGGTGCCGATCATCTCTGCCAGCGTCTCCTGGCTGATGGCGGGATTGATCGGCTGAGGGCTGCCTTCCTTGCCGAAGTGCGCGAGCAGCAGGAGAAGGCGCGCGAGCCGCTTCTCGCTGGAATTGAACAGCTGATCGATCAGGTCTTCTTCGACCCGGCTGTTGCGCGTCAAAAGATAGGCTATGAACATCTCGGAAAATTTCGGCTCGGTATGAAGCAGGGCAATCATCTCCGCCTTCGTGATCGAGGTGATCAGGCAATCTTCCATCGCCGTCGTGGTCGCGATGCGCACCTGACGGCCGTTAAGGCAACCTTCGCCGAAGAACTGGCCGGGTTCCAGGATCGCAACCACGGCTTCCTTTCCTAGCTGGGATTGGACAGTGAGCTTGACCCTGCCTTTCTGAAGATAGAAGACCGAATCGGCAGCGTCGCCCTGGGTGAAAATGTTCTGGTCCTTGCGAAGCTCAAGGATCGTTTTTCCTGCCCCCACCTTGGCAAGAAACATTTTCGGATCAAAGGAGTCCTTTGCTGGCTTCCCCATGAAATGTTCCTCCTTTTATTTTTTGCAATCGTAACGTGTGTCGCGCTCCGTGCGCCAATTCTACTTTGGTCGGGATAATCCATTTGGGTAGGTCATGTTGACGTAAAGATCGCCTGACCCGATGCAATCGCCCAGAACCAACGGCTGGCTTGATGGTCATGCAAGATCGATGTGACGACGTACTATTGGGCAGGGTTCTCGTATGAGGGCTTGGAATATACCGGCACGGTGCCGATCTCCTGCCCCGCATCGTTGATGATCGAGACACGTCGCTCAGGATCGTCTTCTGGCTTATCGAGCGAAACGCCGATGGCCAGGACCGTCGCCCTGATAACTGCATCGGTATCGTCGTCGCAAACAAAACCTGCTGAATCAAAAAGTCTGTGGCCGTCCTTGACATCAAAAAAGTAGCGGGGCATTGGCGACCTCTCGTCAGCCAAGCATGTCGAGACGGAATGGTTCCGAAGGTGTCGGAACATATCTGATTACGTGTATAAAACAGAGCAGACAATCAGTCCAATGATCGATCTATTTGATCATCACCGCCGAATCACAGGCCCAATACGGTGACAGAGAGCGTTGTGCTCCCGCCATTGCTTTGGAGGCAGCCGCTATGCCCCAATCCACGCGATTCATTGTTCCTACACGGATGACCAGCGTCATTGCCGCGACCGTCACGGCTTGGGCGTTTTTGGTTTGGATAATCTGGCAGGTCTTCGCCGGACTTTGATCTCGGGCGACAAACCAAGGAGTGAGCAATACTGCTCACTAAGCACGGTACATGGCAGAGGCTTTGCCTACAAATGCCCTGGGCCCCGACCGGGCTTAGGAATTTATGCCATGCTTACGCAGGTGAAGTTTGGTGCACATGACGGGCCGACTTGCCCGGCCTGTACCAGCACGATGTACGTGACCAGGCGCACGCCGCATCCGCTCTACGGCAGCGCTATGAGCTGCAGACTTTTGAGTGTCGGACGTGCAAATATGAAGTTGATCGAAGCGCCGACAGAAGCGGTCTCCCGCATTTGAGCGACGCCGCCCCGCTAGTTCAGGCGACTTAGCGTTTCTTCGGTCACGACCCGCTCAAAATTCTCTTCCTTGCTCTTGATACGATATCGAAGGCGCCCGTCGGCCTCGACGGGCAGCAGAGCGAGGATCGTGTAGACATTGCTTTGCCCGGCGACACCCCGGCCCTGCGGTCCGTCCGCCTGGCGGAAGACATCGTCGTCAATATGATAAACGTGTTGCATCGTGTGCCTCGATTGCGAGAGTGGGCCGCAGCTTCGGATTCTCAATCGCGTTCGAATCAGCTGGGGACGATGCTGCAGCATCTTTTCAGCGCACGGGTTACCAAGGTTGCCGGATTTCTCCGCCCGACCTCGCCATTGATTTTATGGCCGTAGTCCACGCTGCCCAGCCAATGCCTATTCGCAAGCGATTTCCGAGAGAGGATTTGGTCTGATTGCTCAGGGCCAATAGGTCACGGCGACTATGGTTCCCGGAAATCGCGCGGTAGGGCCAGCTTCGATTTGCAAACAAAGCAATATTGACCAGCGAACCGCCGATTTGGAGATCAGACTGGTTCAGCGCCAGTGGAGTCATCGAGCATGCTGACGATAGCGTTCAACATCCTAAATCAGCCGCATCCCCTTCAGACTCGCATGGCCGTGCCTGCCGACGATGATGTGGTCGTGCACGGAAATCCCGAGCGGGGTGGCGATATCGAC
>JAIEPP010000447.1 GCA_019748335.1 Xanthobacteraceae bacterium | reverse complement strand
ACGAAGATGTCGGGGGTGCCCTCGCCGCAGCTCAGGAAGCCGAAGCCGCGCAGCCGGTTGAACCACTTGACCTGCGCCCGCTCCAGACCGCTGGTCGGGGTGACGCTGACATGGGTTCGGGGCGGCAGCATCTGCGCCGGATGGATCGCGGTGGACTCATCCATCGAGACGATGCGGAACGCCTGATAGCCTTTCTGCCGCTGCACGCATTCGACAACCAGACGCGCGCCTTCATAGGCGGTCTGATAGCCATCGCGTCTAAGCACGGTAACGTGCAGAAGAACGTCGGGCCAGCCGTTGTCGGGAACGATGAAGCCGTAGCCCTTCGAGGCATCGAACCATTTGATGACGCCGGAGATTTCGACAAGGTTGGCTGCTGCGTCGCCGAGACCCGACAACGCATCCATCGCCGCATCGCGCTCCGCGCTGGCAGAGTATTCAACTGGTCCAAGTCTGTTTTGCCCTGTCCCGCCTGACGGCGGCCCCCCGAGCTTCTTGGACTCAAATCCGTCCGACCCCATGACCCCGGACCCCACACATTCAAAAAAACGGTTCGTCACCGCCGCGACGGAACCGGAACACGCGCCCATCCATGACCAATCATGATAACGCCGCGCGAATCTCTTGACTCAAAAGATAACACTCCCGCCTGCGCCGCATAGCTAAAAAAACAAATCAGGCGGGAACTATGAACAGGCTTGCACAGTCGCGAATCAATTTCAGATCAATTGCCTACGAACGGTCCGAGGATCTCGCCGATGTCGTAGCGGATCACCAGGTCGGCAATATCGTCCTGTTCGGTAGGCTCGTTGTTGATGATAACGAGCTTTGCGCCGCAGTTCTTGGCCATCATGGGAAAGCCCGCGGCCGGCCACACCACCAGCGACGAGCCGATCGCCAGCAACAGGTCGCAATGCTGCACAAGCTCGGTGGCGCGGCGCATCTCGTCTTCCGGCATCGCCTGCCCGAACGAGATCGTCGCGGTCTTCACCGGCTCATCGCAGACCGTGCAGTCGGGCGCGCCGTTCTGTTCGAAATGCGCTTTAACCCAAGCAAGATCATAGGCCTGCCCGCAGCCGATGCAGCGGGCATAGGTGGTGTTACCGTGCAGTTCCACGACGTCGTCGGCCTTGAAGCCTGACATCTGATGCAGGTTGTCAATGTTCTGGGTAATGATCGCGGGGATCTTGCCGGCTCTGTAGAGCGATGCCAGCGCGCGATGCCCGCGGCCGGGCTTGGCCGCCGCAAAGGTCGGCTCCATCGCGAACCGCCTCCGCCAAGCCTCATCGCGGGCGTCTGGGCTCGAGACGAATTCGTCAAACGGAATCGGCCGGTTACGGGTCCACAGCCCGCCGGGCGAACGGAAGTCGGGAATGCCGCATTCGGTCGAGATGCCGGCGCCGGTAAACGGAACGATCGACGACGCCTCGGCAATCATGTTGCCGAGCGCTTCGACGCCACTGCGCAGATCCGGTGCGATCAAGGGAGATATCCGACCTGTTCCAGCCTGTGCCGACTATAGACACGGCCGTTCGGATTGCCAGATCGATGCAACGCGCCGCCGGCGCCAAAAGTCGGTCGGCGCCGGTTCAGGCCGCTCCGATCGCGCCGCCCTGTTACGCCGCTTTGGCGACCGGCTCCTTCGGCTCGCGCGGCTCTTCCGGCTTCTTGACCTTGGCAACCGGCGCGGCCTCCGCCTTCTTCATCGGCTTGCCGTACTGGGCGAGCTTTTCCAGCTCCGCCTCGAGTTCGGCGCGCCGCGCGGCGACTTTTTCGAACAACTTGTCGGTGGCGTGCTCGCGCAGGCTTGCGAGTTCTTCGATGCTCAGCGCGTCCAGATCAATCTTGGCCATTGGAACCTCCCGTTTTCTGTTCGCTACCGGGAAGGCGCGCGAGCTACAAGGTGCCGCCCGTCTTATCCACCGCCTTCGCTGTGCCGATGCGCGCGATCACAATCCCGCAACGCTATTTCCCAATTCGCGCCCCATTCCGGACCGCCAATGATTGCGGGATACGAATCAACAAAAAGGATGGGCGATGACAGAACAAGAGGAACGGCTCGCGCGCGAGCGGGACGAAATTGCGGCACGCGTCGCGAGCTTCAAGGCGACCCAGCAGAAATTCGAACGCGAACGCGAAGAGTACTATGCGACCACGCTCGGCAAAGCGTGGAGCGGATTTAATGCGCCCTCGTTCTGGAACTGAACCCGCGAACCCGGACCAGCAAAGCCCGGCGGGTCGCGCCGGGCTTCTACGTTACCGAGGCCTTCCACCTTACCAAGGTCGATAATATCGCCGGTCAGGGAACCGGACGCGACTGCTCATCAGAAAAAGTTTTCGAACGGCTGGAACGAAACCCCGGCGTCAAGGTTTCAATTCAAGTGCAACAACCTTGCGAGAGGTGAAAGCATGAAAGACCCCGTCGGCATCTTCGGATGATGGCGGGGTTTTTCGGTTGACGGGATGCGCCGTGCGGGCGCCGGAACGAATACCGCCCTTCCGGATTCTCTATCCAAGGAGTTCGCGCATGCCGCCGTGGATGGAAATTCTGATCAATGTGATCGGCTACGCCGGCTTCATTGGCATCGCGAAATATCACAAGCCCTCAGGCCAGGACGCGGCCGACCACTAGAAGCTACAGCACTGCGGCGTTAGTTCGCCCGGTGCGGCTCGCCGGCGGTGCGCACCAGCCGATCGGCCTTGACCAGCACATGCCCGCTTTCGGGCTGCGGCCGCAACGAAAAGCTGACGACGACGAAGGCAAGGCAGAACAGCAGGCCTACCACCATCACGCGCTGGTGGGTCGGTTTGTCGGCGTTGTGAAACGAAGGGACCATTGGCTGTTTCCTGAAAGCCATCCCTACCCCAACCGCCGGCACGCACAACGCGAATTGGTTTTTAACCTAACTGAATAGGGTTATCCGAAACCTTGAGCGGAATCGTTTAGCTACCGGGTCCGCGGTTTCCCACAGCCGCCCTTCGGCTTGTCCGCTGCAAATCCACAGCCTGCGCAAGGCGAATTCCTTCGCCGCCCCCGGCGCTTGCTGCCAGCGATCCACAGTATCCACAGGCGCCTTATCCACAGGTGGCTTGCCCGCGGCCTCTCAGGCATCGGCAAGCCGTTTCAATGTCGCGTGGAAACTGAGACTGCGGCGTCCGATCAGGACCGTCCCGAACGCCTCCGCGGTGCCGTCGGTAAACGTCCCGGAAAATCCGCTGGCAACCTCGACGCCGCCGAACAGCGGACGAACGAACGGGTCTGAAAAATCCGTGTGCTGGTCGGTGCTCAGCTGCCCCTTCCAGGTGCCGTCGCCGACCGTGTAGGAGCCGATCGACCAGAAATGCGGGCCCCCGCCGAGCAGCACACCGTCACGCAGGATCAGGACACCGCTGTCGCGGCCCTTTACGCCGTCGAGCATATGCATGTGGATCGAATAGAGCCCGTTCTTCATCGCGCACGCTTCCTCGGCAAGAACCGAGTTTAGCGCAGTGCAATGGGCCAGATCGATGGAAAAGCTGATGTAATGCGTCAGGCGAGTTGCCGCGCCGCATCGCGACCGCGCAACGGGAGACTCCTTTTGTTCCCAGGGAACGAACAGGGGGCGCGTTTTCCGCCCCCTGTATCCGCTTAACAGACCGTTACGCTTCCTGCTCCATCGTCACGGCGACGTCGCCGTTGGCGGAAAGGCGGACCTTGTTGCCTTCGATCTCGGCGACCAGGCTGCCGTCGATGTAATGGTGATGGCCCTTGTGGCTGCCCTCGCCGCTGTCCTTCCTGGTCAGCTTGATCCGGCCGCCCTCGACCCTGTCTACGGTGCCGACCGGCACACCATCGGCCCCGATCACTTCCATATGTTCCTTGATGCCGTTCACGCCTGCCATGAGCCGATCCTTTGGGTTGTTCCCGTGTTGCTGGAAACACCTAACGCGCCGGATGGCCCGGGGTTCACCCAAAACAGGCCCTTGAACACGAATTCGATACCCGCGCCTGCCGGTTCGAACCTTTTGGAGACGACCGGTACTTATCTCTGAAAGGTGCTGCCATGACCCAAGCCGATCATTACCGAGACCAATCCAACAGAGCCAGGCGTCTGGCGAAGGCCGTCAGGGATCCGGAGGCTTCCCAGAAGCTTATCGAGATGGCCGAGGAGTTCCGCCTCTATGCCGAACGTCTGGAACAGACGCACCACTGACGGCTGAGAAAAGGCGAATTGGGAGTAGCGAATGGTGATGCGTGAATTCCATTCGCTAGTCCCTATTCGCTACCCGCCCATCCCCGCCCGGCTTGAATTTCCTTGGCGCCACGGAGCGGGGCTTAAGCTTTTGTTTACCGCGCGTTGTTGAAACCGCGCGCCGTTAACCCAACCTCTTTACAATGCGTAAATGGGCACCTGACAGATTTAGGTCAGGAGGGTACTCCCATGGATATTTATCCCGTGCCGGTGGAAGTGACACAGGCCAGAATTCAACTCCTGGTCGACCAGAACGCCAAGGCGCCGCCGAAAACCATCAACGACGATGTGAAGGCCGTCAGTCACGCCAAAGCGGTCGCCGCGGAAGCGGCCTTGCAACAAGTACGGACCGAGGAAGCGTCCGTAGTGGACGTCAAGGTCTAGGGTCGTATCGTACGCGCCCCGGGGTGACTTGCGTCACGCGCGGCGGTGCCATGCGGTGCTAGCCTTGTCGCATGATGATCACGCTTCAAACACTCGCCATCTGGCTCATTCAGGCCGTACTCTTCCTCATCGGCATTGGTACTGCGGGACTGGCAGCCCATCTGGGCGGCCCTCTCATTGGCGGCGCCCTTGACGTCGACGAGTTGATCCCCAGCGCCGTCATCTTCTTTGGCGTGGCGGCCTTGCTCGGATGGATCGGAAACAAGTTGTGGCCCGCGGACTGGATCCATAATCCGTTCTTCTAGGACATGATGGGTTGGGGGTTGAATCGGTTCGCCGTAAGCCGGATGCCGGGGGGCCAAACACAAAATCGCGAAAACAACCCCATGCAAAGTAGAATGGCACCCGAAAAAAGGCTCGACGTCGCGACCCAACCTCTCATCCTGCTTCATTTGGAAGGCGGGCGGCGGACAGCAGCCGGACGGCCAACTGCCTATCGTACGATCGCTTCAGTGCGGTAGATCTTCGTTCCCGACGTCTCGACGATCCGGCCCTTCAGGGATTTCACGAACGCCTTCGAACCGTCGACCGCGAAATGGGTTCGCAGCGCTGCCTCGTCCGTCCATTTCTCGAAAAAGAACAGCCGCATCGGATTCTGGCAGTCGACATGCACGTCATGCGAGATGCAGCCGGGCTCTTTGCGCGAGCGTTCGACGTGTTCGATGCAGGAGCGAAGCACGTCGTCGAAGCAATCTTCACGCGCCAAAATACTGCCGGTAACCACAAGCATGTCGATGTCTCCTGCTCACCCGCCGGCCAATCGCGCACGACGGCACTGACCAGACGCGCAACGACTGTTAGTGCATCAAGTGAGGCACGACAACCGACAGCGACAACCGCCGACCTGACTGGCCCATTGTCGTATACAATTTTACGGTTTCAGTTTTCTTACAAGCAACCTGCGCGTGCCATAACGCCCGTCACAGCCCGGGAGAACAGGAATGCTTCGGAAGTTTCTAGGCGACGAGAGCGGCGCGACCGCCATCGAATACGGCCTCATCGCCGCGTTGATCGCCCTCGCCATCATCGCCGCGGTCGGACAGACCGGCCAAAGGCTCATCGCGCTATTCCAGACTCTTATCCAGGCATTGACGCTCTCCTGAAGCCTTATCGGTTCTGATCGAGCCAGAACCGGACTCCAGCAGCCGGATGTTGCGCGCGTCCTGGTCAATGCATCAGGCGCGGCGCGATCACGGATACTGTCAGCAACACACCGAGGCAACTCACGGCGGATAATTTCATCCGCGCCGTCTTCGCATCGGTCATCGGCAACACCAAAAAGAACGTCATCGCCAGGACGATCAGACCATCGAGCAAATACATTTTTGATCCCTCCGTTCGATCAAGGTTTAACGGAGGGCACGCTTCAAATATGTGTTCGGGATCACGCTGATGCGACGGCGGCGTCTGGGCGGACCGCAATCTGACGCCAAGCCAAGAAAACGGCGCACCGCCATCTGGCGAACACTCACCCTCTCGCGAAGCGAGGCTTCCGCAGGTCCGGCAGACCGATCGGAGCCAGATCTCCCAGCGTCCTCCGCTCGCCCACCAGCCGGGTCAGTTCGGCCCGCAGCGCCATCAGCCTGGTCGCGGGCGCGGCGCAGTCCAGGTTCTCGGCAACATCCTTGCGCATGGCGCGCTCGGTCGCCAGCATATCCAGCCTCAACTCACTGATTTTCTTGCGAATTTTATTAACTCTGTTGTCCATGGCGAGACCCCTTGCGGTTGCCCTCCATAGAGAACAAATATAGAACAGAATTGCAAGTGGCCATTTGGCCCAAACGGAGGTTTTGATGACGTACGACCGCTATCCCGATCGCCTGCAGGGCCCGATGAGCCGCGGTCAGGCCTCTACGCTTCGATTGCTTTCGATCGAGGCCTACCAGCCGAAGCAATTCGAGGAGGATTTGACGGCCGAGGAAGCCGCCAGGCGAATAGAAGCCCTTCGGCAGGAAATCGAACTGGCGAATTCGTTCTGACGGCGTCTGCCTCGGAGCCGACGCCGCGTGCCGGCGTGGGGCGCTGACGTTTTTGTGCCGGCCGCGTCTGCGTTTCAAACAGCCCGCTTGGCCAGGACGGCTTTCGGCAGCGAGGCGAAATTGGCGTCGTGGTTTCCGACCCAGATCATGAAGCCCGAGACCAGAATGGCGAATGCGATGACGGATGCTTTGAACATGGCGACCTCCTGTCCTCCATGTATGCGGAGGAGAACCCAGCGGTAGCCGCATTACAGGGATTTAAGCTGTGACTGTTGTCACGCAGTTCCCGGCGGGAGTGCGGCCGGAGCGCTTTGCGGGTACGTGAAGCCACGAACCGGGAACGACCGAACGACTCGTTCGAGCGAATGACTCAAAATAGAACACCCCGCCATTGCTGACGGGGTGCGAAACAAGAAGCGGTACGCAGTACAAATCCGCCTGCCCTCACCATGACGCCAACGGATTAAAAATTGATTCACGTGGCTTGCATGAGTTTCGCGAAGCATATCTAGTCCCACGATGGAAAACGCCAATGTCAGATGCTCGAAGTGCGACCGCAGGCTCGTGCCGTCGAAAGACGGAAGCTTGAAGTGTCTGAAATGCGACCACGCGGCCCACGCCGGGACTCCCTTTGTTCCCAGGGAACGAACAGGGGTCGAGATTTTCCGTTCAGTCCGGCCTTAAGATTTTCCTAAAGGCATCGCGGGATCTGACGTCCGCGTCGTGTGATCGTCCTCACTTCCTTCCCCGACCCTACCGCGTACGCTTCGTTCGGTAAGTGGGGATCGAAGAAATGAAATATCTCGCCGCCGCCGTTATGCTGTTCGCCTGTTCTTCCGCGCGCGCGGAAGACATGACGCCCAAAGTGGCCGCGCATCTGCGTCCGGCCAATGCAGAGATCAAAATATCCAGAACCAGAACCGCGCCTGAAGAAGGCCGTTCCGTGCAAGTGGCCTGCGGCGTCGTTACCGTGCGCAAGGACGCCGGCAACTTCTCCACCCGCACCTTTGCCTACGTCGTTGAAGACGACAAGCTCTGGCTCACCGGGATGGAAGAGTGGCTTAGGGAGCCACAGGAAATGGGCGTCGTGCGAGTGATGAAATACTGCCCCGGAAACTAGGCTTTGTTCGCCGTATGACTCCATTCTGTTCCCAGGGAACGAATCGGAGTCGTGCAAATCGGCAAGGGTGATGTCTTAACGAAAGCTGTTACGACGAAGGATCGCACGCGTGAACGCTCATAGAAGCGCGCTTCAACCTGTGACTTGCAATGTTGCGAAGGCAAAATCTTAACCACCCGGCAGGAAGGGGTTCGCCATCGGGAACGCCTCAAGCCCAGGATGCTTGGACATGTGTTCGCTTACTGCGAGCGAGGGAAATGCCATGAACGCCTGGAGCGATTATCTGAGAGATCAGGCTGCTATTGCAGACCGTCACGCAAGGTCCATGACGACCCCGGCCGACGTCAGGGAGTTCGCCGCGATAGCCGAGAGCTTCCGGCGGGACGCCGACGCCGAGGACGCCAA
>JAIEPP010000516.1 GCA_019748335.1 Xanthobacteraceae bacterium | reverse complement strand
CTTCTTCGGCTTCCCGTTTGCGGATGTCCCCGACGTGGGCATGACCGTGCAGGTACTGACCAACGGCAATGCCGAACTGGCTGCGCGTGTCGGCCGGGATATCGCCGATGCGATCTGGCACGTACGCGACGCGCTGCTGACATCGACCAAAATTCACAGCATTGTGGAAGGTGTCGCGCTGGCGAAACAGGCCGTCGGTAGCGGCGCTACGCCTGTCGTGCTGGCCGATCACTCGGATCGTTCCGGTTCGGCGACCTGGCTCTTGCGGGAGATCATCGCGCAGGATCTGTCCAACACCCTGATCGCCACCATCGCCGACGCCAAGGTTACCGCCAGACTCAAAGCGAGTGGTACGAAGGAGGGCGACAGTTTCGATATGGAAATCGGCGGGCTGGTCGATGAATCCGCAGGCCAAGCGGTGCGCATCCAGGGAACTATCCTGAAAGCCGTCGAAGGTTGTGGCCAGTTCTGGGTCTGTATCGGTTTCGGCCGCAACAATGTACTGATCCTCACCAGCTATTTGATGCAGCTGATGGAGCCTTTCTCGCTGAAGGCGCTGGGGCTGGATATCGCCTCGTTCGAGGTCATGGCGATCAAGTCGCGGGTGCATTTCAGGCGCGGCTTCGACGACAATGGCTTTGCCAAAACCATCCTGCTGGTCGAGCCGGAGCAGCCGTTTCTCGGCACGACGCGGCTTGACGGTTTGCTGTATCGGAATGTCGATCTCACGCAATATTATCCGTACGGCAACCCGGTGTTTCCAGCTCGATTGCGTAGACGATGAAGTGAATGCCATGACCGAAGGACGTTACCGGCTGATCGGTTCGACCGCGTCGCCCTATGCGCTGAAGCTGCGCGCGCTGCTGCGCTACCGCAGGATTCCGTTCGACTGGGTCATCATGACCAAGGCGTTGCGCAAGGCGACCGAACATCTGCGGCCGAATCTGATTCCGGTGCTGCAATATCCCGACGGCAGCTTTCGTGGGGAAACGACGACCCTGGCCTACGATCTGGAGGCTCGCCACAAGGACCGATCCGTAATCCCCGAGGACAGAGCGGTTGCCTTCGTCTGCGATCTCTTGGAAGACCTCGCTGACGAATGGGCGGTCAAGGCGCTGTTTCTCTATCGCTGGTGGGATCCGGAGGATCAGGCCTATGTCTCGCGCTGGGCCGGCGAGGAGTGGTCGGTGTCGGAAGCTGCGACCGGCAGCGCCGAGGAGATCGAGCAATTCCGGCAGCGTCAGATTTCACGCATGGTCATTCTCGGCGCCACGGCGGAGAACAGGCCATTGCTCGAAGAAAGCTATCTGCGAGCGCTGGCGGCATTCGAGCCGCATGTCGGCATGAACAGTTATCTGTTCGGCAGCCGGCCGTCGCTGGCCGACTTCGCCTGGTTCGGCCAGCTCAGCGAGATGGCGACCGACCCGACGCCGATGCGGATCATGCGCGCGAACGCGCCTTTCACCGATCACTGGGTGCGGCGGCTCGACGATGCCTCCGGCGTCGATGGCGAATGGTACCCGCGCGAGCAGGCGCTCGGCGGCATGGCCGAAGCGCTGCTGAAAATCGCCGGCGAGCTCTATCTGCCGTTTCTCGCCGCCAACGCCGAAGCGTTTTCAAAAGGGCTCGAACGACTGGAGATCGAGGTCTGGGGACTGCCTTATGCGCTGGCGCCGTTCAAATATCAGGTGAAATGCTTGCAGCAGCTTCGCGACAAGTTCGCAAAGCTGGATGCGGAGAGCAGGGCGGCATTGCAGCCGGTGCTGGAGCGCACCGGCTGCTGGGCGCATTTGAGCGCGAGCTGACGACAGCGCTCAGGTTTTGCGCATTTTGCCGAGCAAGAAATTGTCGTAATAGTTCTCCGCGATCTGCGTGTAGAACAGCAGTTCCTTCATGTAGGCGTCGTGGCTCTCTTTGGTCTTCTTGAACAGCGGGCTTTTCTCGGCAAGTTCGTTCAAGTGATCCTGCGTTGCCTTGTAGCTGGCTTCCATGACGGCTGGCGGGAACGCGCGCAGCTCGGCGCCGCCGGCGATCAGCCGCTTCAAGGCAGCCGGATTGACGTTGTCGTATTTCTCCAGCATCCACGCGCCGGCGGCCGAAGCAGCCTGGTTGACGACGGCCTGGTATTGCTTGGGCAGCGAAGCCCACTTCTCGTCGTTGACGATCATGTGCAGCATGGCGCCGCCTTCCCACCAGCCGGGGAAGTAGTAGTACTTCGCCACCTTGTAGAAGCCGAGCTTTTCGTCATCGTAGGGACCGACGAACTCCACGGCATCGATGGTGCCTTTCTCGAGCGCCGGATAGATGTCGCCGCCGGCGATCTGTTGCGGCACCACGCCGAGCCGCGCCAGTACATGGCCGCCCAGGCCGGCGATGCGGAACTTGAGGCCGTTGAGATCCTCGACCGTCTTGATTTCCTTGCGGAACCAGCCGCCCATCTGCGTGCCGGAATTCCCGCACAGGATGGCGTGGGCCTTGAACGGCTTCAGCGCCTCGTTGACCAGTGCATCGCCGCCGCCGAACGCCCACCAGGATTCTTGATGGCGGTGGTTCATGCCGAACGGCGCGCCGGTCGCATAGGCCAGTGCCGGCTCTTTGCCGATGTAGAAATAGAGAGGCGTCTGCGCCATCTCGACGGTCGAGGTGCTGACGGCGTCCAGCGCCTGCAAGCCGGGCACGATCTCGCCCGCCGCGAACGTCTGGATCTGAAACTTGTTGTCGGTGAGTTCAGCCACGTATTTCGCAAAGGTCTGCGCCGTGCCGTAGATGGTATCGAGCGATTTCGGGAAGCTCGAGGTCAGGCGCCACTTGATCTCGGGCGCGGACTGGGCGATCGCGGGTGCCGCAACCAGCGTCGTCGCACCGGCCACGGCGCTGCCTGTGAGGAACGTACGGCGTTTCATGATCGGCTCACTCCCTTGAATTGCAGGCCCATTGCGCGGGGCAAAACGCCCGCGGGACCATCCGAAAACGCATCATTACGAATTTCGGGGCAGGGATGGAAGCGCTACTTTACTCCTCAATCTGGTCTACCGTTGCGGCCTCTCTTGCCGCCGCGCAACTAATCCGCGATCATTTCGCCGGAGCCGCCGAGCGCGGCGGGAAAGTCCTTCAGCTTCGGCAGGCCGTCGCGCACGGGCAGCACCATCTCGGCGCAGTTGATGTGAATACTCGGGCAGAACGCCAGCGTCGGGAGCGTCGAGACGAACACGTCGACGAGGCCGAGCGTCGGATAATCGGTCATCAGGCGGTCGCCGCATATCGTGCAATATTTCGGCTGGCTCTCGGTGGTCTTCCCGGACGTCGCGAGATGCTGCGCGCCGGCCTTGATCCGGAAAGCATCGTGCTTCCACAGGCTGAAGGCGTTGAAGGGATCGCCGGAACCGGAACGGCAAAAGCTGCAATGACAATAGCCCATGGCCACCGGGGATCCCGAGACCTCAAGCTCGACGGCACCGCAAAGACATCTTCCGGAATGTGGCATGGTCTATCCGTTCAATATTTTTGAGATTGAAAAAGTGCTGCGCAACACGGCAACTGACGTCACGTCGCGCTTGCGCCGTGATCGTCCACTGTTGCCATCGGCGGATTCTGCACATGCCACATTTCGACGACTTTGCCGTTGGCAATCCGGTCGATCGCAATTCCCGCCCATTCGATCGGCTTCTCAGTTGCGCCAGAGCAGGTGAGGAGGCCTTTGAGGGTGCCATGAAAGGTCACCCGGGTCACGACCTTGTCGCCTTCGGCGATCTGATCCCCGATGGTCAGACGGTAATCCGGGAAAGCGTTCTGGATGGCCAGCATGAAGGCCGGGAGGTCTGTCGTGAAATTCCTGACGTCGTTGAACACCACGCCTTCCGCAAAGAAGTCGTCGAACGCGGCCAGGTTTCGCCGGTTCACGATCTCGTCCAGATAGCGGCGGACGATCGCCTTGTTGTGCTCGAGGTCGCCGATCTCGCTTGTTTCGCAGCAGATGACGTCGGAGATCCTGGATAATATATTCATGATCTTTCGCCCGGTTTTGGACAATGCCGGCTGCAAGGGCCGTCGTCCGGCACGACATGATTGATCTGGTGCGCCGATAGGACGACATGTACGATTGCAGGCGCCGGATTTCCATGACCCAGCCGCCGCCAGATATGCCCGAAACACCGGATTGAGTTCGAGGGGAGCGAATGGACGCCTTGTCGGACGTGCTGCGGGTGGCTCGGTTGAGCGGCGGGGTGTTCTTTCACGCTGAATTCTTCGAACCGTGGTCGATCGCTGCGCAGCTGACGCCAGAACATTGCGCGGGGTATCTCGGTTCTGCCACGCACATGATTCCCTACCACTATGTGGTCGAGGGCAGATTTCGCATCCGCGTCGAAGGCGAGGCGCCGTTCGAGCTTGCGCCGGGCGAGATCGTGCTGTTTCCGCGCAACGACATGCACTTCATGGGCAGCAACCTCGATTTGCCCGCCGTGCCGGCAAGCTCGGTCATCGCGCAACCGCCCGGTGGCGGGTTTGGTGCGATCCGCCTCGGCGGGAGCGGCGACCGGGCACAGGTCATTTGCGGCTACCTTGCCTGCGGCAGCGTGAACGACAATCCGCTGATTTCCACCCTGCCGCGGGTGCTCCATCTCAATGTCGCAGAGGCCGGCGCCGCGGAATGGATTCGCTCCACCTTCCAGTACGCCGCCGACGAACTGACGGCGGGCCGGCCAGGGTCGGAGACCGTGTTGGCGAAACTGTCGGAACTGCTGTTTGTCGAAGCGATCCGCCGTTACGTGGATGCACTGCCGTCGAAACAGACAGGATGGCTGGCCGGGCTACGCGATCCGCACGTGGCGCGGGTACTGGCTCTGTTCCACGGCAATGTCGCGCGCTCCTGGACTGTCGATGAACTGGGGCGCGAAGTCGGGCTGTCCCGCTCGGCGCTGGCGGATCGGTTCACTCGTCTGATTGGCCAGGCGCCGATGCACTATCTCACCCATTGGCGCATGCACGTCGCCGCCAATGATCTGCGCAACACCAGCGCTTCGCTGACGCAGGTGGCGCAAAACGTCGGTTACGATTCCGAGGCTGCCTTTTCCCGCGCTTTCAAGAAGGCATTCGGAGCTGCGCCGGCAACCTGGCGTCGGCAGGGAGTGCAGCATGAGCCAACGCGCTAGTCTTTCGGAAAATCCCTGCGCATCGCGATTTCGGCGGCGTCGCGCGGGGACAACACGTTGCCGTCGAACGCCGGCTGACGTTCGGTGACGATATCGTAGAGCGAAATCTGTTTGAGCGGCTTGGCTAGCAATTCCCGGATGCAGCCGGCGAGGGTGCCGTTATAAACCATGTACGGCGTCTTGCTGGTGACCCGCTGGTTGTTCAGCGACGGCCACTTCTTCAGGTCGGCAGGTGCGTCATAGGCGATCGGGAGATTTTCCGCGAACGTGCCCGGTTCCGGTATTTCGAACATCCCTCAGGGTAGCCTGAGGAAGGTAAAAAGATTTTAAACCGAAGGCTGTGGTCTTACTTCCCGTGCCGGCTGCCGAGCGCCGCCGCGATCGATTCCGGATTCTTGATGCGTTCAATCAGGAGGTCGATGCGGTCACCGCCCCAGAACAGTTCGCCGTTGAACACCATGGTCGGCACGCCGAAGACGCCGAGCGCTTCGGCCTCGTCGATGATGCGGTCATGTTCAGCGCGGGCAGGGCCGTGGACATAGGCCTCGAAATCTTTCGCCGAACCGCCGATCGAAGTAATGACGCCGGAAATATCCGACAGTTCGTCGATCTGGAGGTCGTGGCTCCAGAACCGGCGGAACACGGTGTCATGATAGGGCCGGAACAGGCCGTGTCGTTGCGCGAACAGCATGCCGGCGCTGGAATAGAAGGCGTCGTAGATGCGTCGCGGGCCTTTCATGGTGAGGCCCTGCGCGTTGGCGTAACGCCGCGCGTCCATATAGAGATACCGCACCTTGCGCCAGAAATGCGGCGTACGCTCTTCCACCGATCCCATGAATTCGGCAACGCGCAGCGTATAGGGCAGCCATTCCAGTTCGGCGCCGTACTGCTCTTCGAGTTCGAACAGCCGCTTGTTGGCGACGAAGGCATAGGGGCTCTTGTAGTCGGTGTAAATTCGTATGTGGGGCTTTTCCATCGCTGGTCCTTGTTCGGTCGGGCCATTATCCCGGGGCCGAATAAAGCACGGAACCGTGCACTGGGCCATGCGGCTGAACCCGCCAGCGGTGGTCGCATCGACGAAATTTGACGGCGAATCAAAACGAATGGGCCCCGGTGCATTAAGCAGCGCGGGGCCCTGCATCTTCGTTTTAGCGAAGGATTGCTGGTAATGACCAGTATGATCTCAGGATCCGGAAGGCGCGTGGCCTTTGCGTTCCAGTCCCGTGGGGATGTCTAGATTTTAGACGGTGCAATGAGGCTAGCAGCTGCTCTTTAACCTCAACCGCGCCGGAACCTTGCGCTGAGCAAGGTCACCAGTCTGATCCGGTGGCGTCATGCTCCTCCTCAAGAGTTGGCTCGCGGACTTGCGTCCGCTCCGCTGCGTGTCGTCGCGGCCATATGGCCGGACGCCAATTCCTGTGAAGCTTGGAGCCCGCCGCTCCTTGACTTCGAAGGGTGCAGTGTTGAAATGCTGCGGCAGATAACGGCACGTGTCAAGCGAAGTCGATCGCGGTTCCATTGCGGATTTCGGCCAAATGCTGCAGGGGTCCTGACCCATCGCAGCGGCGATCAGATTCTCGTTTGCCGGTACTGATTGAAATCCGGGTCGTGCGTCATTGACCAGTAGTCGACGAAGCGCCACGGCATCGCCGAGAACACCCGGCCCTGGCCGTTTCGGTAGTAGGTGGACATGCCCGGATGAGTCCAGATCAACTGCTCATGCTCGGCATCGACCTTCTCGATATATCGATCGTGCGCGTCGCGATGCACATCGATGGCGGCGATGTCCTGTTCGATCATCTTGACCAGGCATGACGAAATGTAGCGGCTCTGGCATTCCGACTGGAAGATCACGCTGCCGCCATGCGCCGGGCCGGAGTTCGGGCCGAGCATGACGAAGAAATTCGGAAAGTCCGGCACGGTGAGGCCAAGATAGGCGGTCGGGTTGTCGTTGGCCCAGGCAGCTTTCAGGTTCTTGCCGTCGCGCCCGCTGATGTTGAGCCGCGCGGCCATTTCCGTGACCTTGAAGCCGGTGGAGATGACGATGATGTCGGCGGGCCGCAATTTGCCGTCGGAGGCGACGATGCCGTCGGCTGCGAAGTGATCGATCGCGTTGGTGACCAGTTCGACATTCGGCTTCGTCAGAGTCTTGAACCAGTTGTTGTCCAGCAGAATGCGCTTGCCGTAGGGCGGATAGGTCGGAACGCATTTTTCGATCAGGTCGGGACGGTCCTTGAGTTCGGACTGGATGAAGTCAGTCAGTTCCTCGCGGTGCCGGTCGTTGCCCTTGTTGACGGCGCGATCGGGATGCGGCCAGTTCGGATCCTTGCGCAGGAAAGGCAGCAGGCCGTCGCCGTAGCGCCAGAACATGTTGAAGCGATACCACTGCACGTAAAACGGCAGATGCGCGAGCAGCCATTGCGCGCCCTCGGTGATCGAATCGGAATAACCGGCCACTGGCCGCGCCCATTGCGCGGTGCGCTGGTAGACCGTGACCGACGCAACGCGGTCGGCGATCGATGGCACCAGCTGCATCGCGGTGGCGCCGGTGCCGATCACGGCGACATGCTTGCCGTCGAGATTGATGTCCTCAGACCACAGCGCCGAGTGCAGCGTTTGGCCCTTGAACGTTTCTTCGCCCGTGAAATGCGCAGGCGAGGGGTCGTTGAGCTGGCCGATGGCGCTGACCAGCGTGGTCGATTCAAAGGTCTCCTCGCCATTGGCGGTCTTCAAGGTCGAAACCCAGCGGCGCTTGCTTTCGTCCCAGCAGGACGACGTCAGTTCGGTATTGAGGCGAAGGTGCTTTCGGATGTCGTATTCGGCCGCGATCTTCCTGAGATAGTCGAGCAGCTCCTGGCGTTGGGCGAAATAGCGCGTCCATGGATTGCGCGCGCCGAACGAGAACGAATAGGAATGGTTCGGCGTATCGACGCCGCAGCCGGGGTAGCGGTTGACATACCAGGTGCCGCCAAGCTCGGCGTTCTTCTCGACGATGGTATAGGGAATGCCGAGCTGGCCAAGGTTGA
>JAIEPP010000379.1 GCA_019748335.1 Xanthobacteraceae bacterium | reverse complement strand
CCGGCGCGGCCGCCGGCGCTACACCGGCCGCGGGCGCGGCGGGCTGCTGGGCGACAGCGCCGAGAGTGAATGCACCGAAAAAAGCACCGGCCAGCAACAGGCTGCGCGATGCCGTCGAATAGCTCATCATGACGTTCTCCCCTGACGGAAGCCGTTTTCGTTGGCGCAGGCAAGCAGAGCCGGCGCCGGTGGCTTTACCGGGCCGCAGTCTCCGACATTTGTCCGTATATTTGCAATCGGAAACATCGCCAGCAAAGCGCGCGCCCCGGAATGACGGCGACTAATGCTTGGTGACCGGACCTGAGGGGTTATCAAGCAGCACCGCTTCCGTGAACGGAAACTCCAGCACGATCTCGCCTTCGTCGTCGGTCACTTCGATCGTGGCGTTCAACAACGCACCATTGGTACCTTCGGTTTTCAGGAGTTCCTGGATCATGGCGCGCGCCATTTCCCAGGCGCGATCGGGATCCCGCAGCACTTCGCCGTCGGGATCGGAAATCAGCTCATCGCCGATACGGGTGTTGAAAAAATAGCGTGGCATCGGCGAAAACCCTGGCTCCATAGCAAGGCCCCGCAACCGGAGGCCGCTGCTCTCACAAGTTCTTTATCCGGAGCCGGCAGCGCTCCCTCGCAGTAAAAATCATCCTTCACGGTGATGCCAGCAACCGGGAAACGCTTGATCCCACGCTGTTTTGAGCGGAACAACCGCACAAATCCGTGAATTCCTTTCGCGCTGCAGCATAAAACACGCAGAAGTCTATGCAAAAGATTTAACTGGCGAACTTTTCGATCCGCAGTACCTTATCTCCCGAGGGCGGAATTCGTCCGGTTCCAAAAGGAGATCCAAATGGCCTGGAAAGCACCGAAGATCGTCGAAGTGTCGGTCGGCATGGAAATCAACATGTATATGTGCGCGACCCGCAAGTAAGCGGCAGCGTCACTTTACATCTAACGCAGGTGGACCTCCGGGCCTGACACGTTCCCGATAGCGGAAGCGTGTCTTGCCCGGCGTCCACCTCGTGGCGTTCGCAGACCGTGGCGTTCGCAGACTGTGCTTTCGTCAGGCTGTGCCTTCGTCAGACTGTGCCGCTCGTCGAGCCGTCGCCCGATAAGCGAACCATCGCCATATAAGTTTGTGTCCCGCGTTTGAATTCCAGGAGACGGTTCATGCTTCGCGTCGTCGTCCTGGGCGCCGCGGCAGGTGGCGGTGTTCCGCAGTGGAACTGCGGATGTCCGGTCTGCCGGACCGCCAGAGGCGATCACCCTGAGCTCAGAAGTACCCAGGCCTCGATCGCGGTCAGCGCCGACGGTGAGCATTGGTTCCTGATCAACGCGTCGCCCGACCTGCGCCAGCAACTGATCGTCACTCCGCAGCTTCATCCCAAGGCCGGCCAGCTCAGGCACAGCCCGATCGCAGGCGTGATCCTGACCAACAGCGAAGTCGATGCGGTCGCCGGGTTGCTGTCGATGCGCGAGGGTTCGCCCTTCACGCTGTACGCCCATGGGCGGGTGCTTGCTATTCTGAAATCCAACAGCATCTTTAACGTGCTGGGCGAAAACAACGTCAGGCGTCAACCGATCGAGGTGGACGTAGCGTTCGAGCCTGCGTTACCCGACGGTTCGCCGTCCGGCATGGAGATTCTCCCCTTCGAAGTTCCCGGCAAGGGTGCCTGGTATCTCGAAGGCAAGGCGCATCCCTCCGGCGCCGATGGCGCGGGCGATACGCTGGGCTTACGCATTCTGGACAAGACAAGCGGCAAGTACTTCTATTTCCTCGCCGCCTGCGCGCGGGTGACCGACGACCTGAAATCACGGCTTGCGGGCGCGGCATTGGTGTTCTTCGACGGCACGGTGTGGCGCGACGACGAGTTGATCGCAGCCGGGCTGGGCAACAAGACGGGACAGGGTATGGGCCATATCTCGATGTCGGGTGATCACGGCGCGATCGAAAGCCTTGCCGGGATCGACATCGGCCGAAAAGTGTTCTTGCATATCAACAATTCCAATCCGGCTTTGCTGCACGGTTCGGACGAGCGCAAGGCCGCGGAGAAAGCCGGCTGGCAGATCCCGGCCGACGGCATGGAGATCACGCTGTGAACGTCGTGACGAAACCTGAAATGACCGCACCCGGGATGACCGCGCTCTCGATCGGCAAGGGCATCACGCTCAACAATGCCGAGGAACTGGAAGCGATGCTCCGCCACATCGGGGCCACCCGCTATCACAACCTGCACCCGTTCCACCGGCTGCTGCATGGCGGCAAGCTCAACCAGGGTCAGGTGCAGGCCTGGGCGCTGAACCGCTATTATTACCAGAGCACGATCCCGCTGAAGGACGCGATGGTGATCTCGCGGTTCCGCGACCGCGCCACCCGTATCGAATGGCGGCACCGGATCGAGGACCACGACGGCGATCCCGGCAATGAAGGCGGTATCGATCGCTGGCTCAAGCTGACCGAGGGTCTCGGCCTCGACAGCGCCTATGTCGAGTCGACCGAAGGCATTTTGCCGGCGACGCGGTTCGCGGTGGAAGCCTATGTGCACTTCTGCCGCGACAAGAGCCCGCTGGAGGCGATCGCCTCTTCGCTGACGGAGCTGTTCGCGCCGAACCTGCACGAGGAGCGCATTTCGGGCATGCTGCAGCACTACGACTTCGTCAATCCTGATATCATGAGCTATTTCAGCCGCCGCCTGACCCAGGCGCCCCGCGACGCCAATTTTGCGCTGGATTACGTAAGGACTCATGCGACGACGCCCAAGGAGCGCGAACTTGTCTGCAATGCGCTGATCTTCAAGACCAATGTGCTATGGGTTCAGCTCGACGCGCTGTATCATGCCTATGTCGAGGGCCACATTCCGCCCGGCGCGTTCGTGCCAAAAGGGAACTGAGATCGATGGCGAGCCGCAACATCAGCGTCAGCGAGGCGAGCCGGCCGAAATTGCCGCGCCACGCCCGGCTGAAGTTCGATGAGACGCGGCAGGTCTGGGTGATCCTGGCGCCCGAGCGGGTGCTGGCGCCGGACGAGATCGCGGTCGAAGTGCTGCAGCTCTGCGACGGCGCCCGCAGTGTTGCTGACATGATCGACCAGCTCGCCGCCAAATACGCAGCCCCGCGAGAGGCGATCGCGACCGACGTCCTCGCCATGCTGCAGGACCTCGCCGACAAGGGTTTTCTCACCGAAGCGCGCGAGAAGACCTCATGAGCGACCTGATCACCGACGGCAAGGCCACGGCCGCTCCCCATGATGGGCTCGCGGTCCTAGAGTCGCGCCGTTCGACGGCGGAGACCTTTGGCATTCCGCTGGCGGTGCTTGCCGAACTGACGCATCGCTGCCCGCTGCAATGCCCGTATTGCTCCAACCCGGTGGAGCTCGATCGCGGCGGCACCGAGCTGACGACGGACGAGTGGAAGAAGGTCCTCACGGAGTTGGCCGAAATCGGCGTGCTGCAGATCCACTTCTCCGGCGGTGAACCGACCGCGCGCAAGGATATCGTCGAGCTGGTGCAGCATGCCACCGACGTTGGGCTCTACTCCAATCTCATCACGTCGGCGGTGCTGCTGACCAAGGAAAAACTATCCGCGCTGGCCGGTGCCGGGCTCTGTCATGTGCAGATCAGTTTTCAGGGCAACGAGCCTGTTGTCGCCGACCGCGTCGCCGGCCTGAAGAACGCGCATCAGAAAAAGATCGAAGCCGCGAAATGGACGCGCGAACTCGAATTGCCGCTGACGGTTAATGCGGTGATGCACCGGCAAAACCTGCATCAGCTTACGGACATCATCCAGATGGCGGTCGATCTCGACGCCGACCGGCTGGAAGTGGCCAACGTCCAGTATTACGGCTGGGCGCTGAAGAACCGCGCCGCGCTGATGCCGACGCTGGAACAGATCGAAGAGACCAGCCGCATCGTCGAGGACGCCGCCATTAGGCTGAAGGGCATCCTGGCGATCGACTATGTGGTGCCGGACTATTACGCGCTGCGGCCGAAGAAATGCATGGGCGGCTGGGGCCGGCAATTCTTCAATATCTCCCCCGCCGGCAAGGTGCTGCCGTGCCATGCGGCCGAGTCGATCACCGGCCTCGAATTCGAGTCGGTGCGGTCAAATCATTCGATCGCGTGGATCTGGCAGAATTCCGAAGCCTTCAACCGCTATCGCGGCACCCGCTGGATGCCCGAGCCATGCCAAAGCTGCGAGTTCAAGGAAATCGATTTCGGCGGCTGCCGCTGCCAGGCCTTTGCGCTGACCGGCGATGCCGGCAATACCGATCCGGCCTGCACGCTGTCGCCGATGCACGAGCAGATATTCAAAGCCGCCGCCTCCGAGGCCGCCGCCGACAACAACCGCTTCCTCTATCGCAATTTCGCCGGCGGCACGCTGGAGACGGAAGGCGAGCATGGCGCCTGACGCCGACGCCGGAAAAGCATCCAGACGCGCCGATCCGTTTGCACCATTGACCTCGGAGCAGATCGCGGTCGGCGACGGCCACGACATCTATGTCGAGAGCGTCGGCCGCGCCGGCGGCATCCCCGCGGTCTACCTGCATGGCGGGCCCGGCAGCGGCTGCCAGCCCGATCACCGCCGGCTGTTCGATCCCGAGCGTTTTCACGCCGTGCTGTTCGACCAGCGCGGCGCCGGCCGCAGCCGCCCCAAGGGCGGCCGCGACGCCAACACGCTGCAGCATCTGATCGCGGACATGGAGATGATCCGCGAAAAGTTCGGCTTTGAACGCTGGATGGTGGTCGGCGGCTCCTGGGGCGCGACACTGGCGCTGGCCTATGCGGAGGCGCATCCCGATCGCGTCAGCGGCATCGTGCTGCGAGCCACCTTCCTCGGCACCATGCGCGAAATCGAAAACGGTTTTCTCGACGTGCTGCCGCGCTTTTTCCCCGGGCTTTACGACGACTTCCTCGGCGTGTTGCCGGAAGCCGAACGCGCCCAACCGATCGGAGCGTATTTCCGCCGCATCCTCGATTCCGATCCTGCCGTGCACGGCCCGGCGGCGCGGGCCTGGGGCCAGACCGAGGGCATTCTGTCCGAGCACGTGCCGAGCCGCAGCCGGCTCGATCTGTCGTCGTCGCGCGCTTTGCCCGCCACGCCGTTCATGGAAGCGCATTATTTCGCCAACGACAGTTTTATGCAGCCGGACCAGCTGATGCGCGAGGCAGGCAAGCTCGCCGGCATCCCCGGCATCGTCGTGCAGGGCCGCTACGATCTGCTGTGTCCGCCCGCCACCTCATATGCGCTGGGCGCGGTATGGCGCGAGGCCGAAATCCGTATCGTCGAAGGCGCCGGCCATACGCTGTACGATCCCGGCGTCCGCGATGCCGTGATGAAATCGATCGCGGACATGGCGTCGAAGATTACGCGATAAGGAATTTGGACATGCCCCTCGCCGGAAAAGGCATGCTGCTGACGTCGATGAATGTCGATGCCGCTGACGAGGCCGAATTCAATCGCTGGTACGACCGCGAACATCTCGAAGAGCGCGTCGCCATTCCCGGTTTCCTCGAAGCGCGGCGCTATGTCGCGCATGCGGGCAATCCGAAATATCTCAGTCTCTACTCCACCGAAACCTTTGAGGTGCTCGACAGTCCGGCCTATCGGGCCGCGCTCGCCAACCAGACCGCCTGGTCGAAGGCCAACATCGCCCGTTTCAAGGACATGATCCGCGGCGTCGCGCGCATCACGATCAGTCGCGGCACCGGCCGAGGGGCCGTGCTCGGCATCCTTCGTCTGCGCCCTGTTTCCGGCGGCGAAGACAAATTGCGCTCGGCGCTGCGGGAGCTACTCGATCCCGCCAACCTCGACGGGGTCATTTCCATGCATCTGCTGGAGAATGACCCGGCATTGTCGAAGCCGCTCACCGACAACCCATCCGCTTCAGACCCCGGCGCCGGCGACTGGTTCGTGCTGATCGATGCCACGGATGTGAACGCGGTGCCGGCGGCGACCGCGCGTTTCGCCGCATTCAAAGCGCAGACCGTATCCAGCGGTATCTACAAATTGATGTTCGATCTGGCGAAGAGCGATTTGGGACGCTGATCGACGAAGCCTGCTTCAGGCCGTTCCGTTACTCGCCACGCTTGCAACCGCTGGGTCCGGCTTGGGAGGCCATCCGAGCCTGATGGCATGGCGCGTCAGAAACTCCCGCGTCCAGCGTTGTGCCGGCCGTTCGACATAGCGCCACACGGCCCACGCCAGCAGCGCCACTCCAGTAACGATCGTCAACACCAGCAGCACGGCGTCGTCCGGCGCCTGATGCTCGAACAGCACGTAACCGAGCTGCATATGCAGCAGATAGAGCGGATAGGTCAGGCCGCCGAGCGCGAGGGTCAACCCTGCGGGCAGCGGCACTCGACGGACCTGCGTGGCCAGGAAGATGATCGCGATCGATGCCAGGCAGATCGCGACCACGATCCATTGGTCAAACACGCCGCCGGTATGCGGCGCAAGTTTCACGAGCTTGTGCAGGGCCTGGAACACGGCGGTGCCGATCGACAGCGCGAGCATGCTGTAGAGCATCGCGCCGCGGCGCCCGCGGTAGAATTCGTAGATCAGCAGGCCGACTGCGAAGAAGCCGCTGTCGTCGGCGAGAAACAGCTTCTCGGCCCAGAGCGCATCGATGGTCAGTTCGTTGGCAAAGGTGATGGCGAGCCAGATCAGGATGATGCTGTCGATCCGGCGAGGAAACAGCCCAATCGCGATCAGCATGGCGACCCAGGCATAGAACATGACTTCGATCACCAGCGACCAGTAGGACGTGTCCATGTAGGCCTGACCAAGCGCCGGCGCTGCGACGAACAGGTTGGCGGCCCATTGCGCCCAGGTGGCGTTGAAGTGCGGCGGCCCCAGAAACATGATCGCCAGAAACGTCAGCGTCATGCAGAAGACAAAGGTCGGATAGATGCGGCTGAAGCGGGCAATGGCGAAGCCTGTGGCCGTCCGGCCCTCGGCGGAATAGGCGATCACGAAGCCGCTGATGATGAAGAATACAGGCACGCCCAAAAAGCCGTATTTGGCAACGGGCGCGAGCGCGGGAATGGCGGCCTGCGGTATCCCGTTCACGGTCGGGCCCCAAAAGCCGAAATGGTACAAAACGACGCCCAGCACCGCCGCCAGTCGCAACAAATCCAGCGCTTCAACGCGTGACTTTTGACTGGCGGATGACGACATCAATGTTCCAGCCCTGGCGACGGCCAAAGCGAAACACTATCGGTAGCCGGTGAAGGCGCTGTTAATGAACCGTCAGAAAGATCGCAGCGCAACATGTGCACTGCATCATTGCCGTTCACGCGCCCGGCAGCGGGTGAAAGCTGGCGATCGCGCAAAATTGCCTTTGTGCGCGCTCTGGAATGGCTCTAATAAGATAAGCCTATGATCCAATTCAAAAACCACAAGAACGCCATCTGAGCGTTTCGCAGGCAAAATGAGGCCGCGGTCCAATCGCTGGCGCGGATAAGGTAGGAATGAAACCGACTGACATCTCGGCGCCGGACTACTTCCACAAAGTGGTCGATTGCCAATGGGCCTGCCCCGCACACACGCCAGTTCCCGAATACATCCGGTTGATTGCAGAGGGGCGTTATAGCGACGCCTATATGATCAACTGGAAATCGAATGTGTTTCCCGGAATCCTGGGACGCACTTGCGATCGCCCGTGCGAGCCGGCGTGCCGCCGCGGCCGCGTCGAGGAAACGCCGGTCGCGATCTGCCGCCTCAAGCGCGTCGCCGCCGACTTCAAGGACGACGTCAAGCACCGCATGCCGAAATCGCTGGCGAAGAACGGCAAGCGCATCGCGCTGGTCGGCGGCGGTCCCGCCTCACTCACCGTCGCCCGCGACCTCGCGCCGCTCGGCTATCACTGCACGGTGTTCGATGCCGATCCCAAGGCCGGCGGCATGATGCGCAGCCAGATTCCGAAATTCCGGCTGCCCGACCAGGTCATCGACGAGGAAACCGACTACGTCCTCAACCTCGGCGTCGAGTTCAAGGGCGGTCACCGCATCGACAGCCTGAAGAAGCTGCTGGCCGAAAATTACGACGCTGTCTTCGTCGGCTCCGGCGCCCCGCGCGGTCGCGAGCTCGACATTCCCGGCCGCAAGGAAGCCGCCGCCAACATCTTTGTCGGTATCGAATGGCTGTCCTCGGTGTCGTTCGGCCATG
>JAIEPP010000686.1 GCA_019748335.1 Xanthobacteraceae bacterium | reverse complement strand
GATCGACCCGATGTATTTCCGGCCCCCCGAAGTCGATTGTCTGGTGGGCGATGCCGGCAAGGCGCAGACCAAGCTCGGCTGGAAGCCGAAGACGGCGTTCGCCGACCTCGTCAAAGAAATGGTGGCCGGCGACCTCGACATTGCCCGGCGGGAGGTCGCCAATGGCCGGAATTCCGTTTGAGCTGAAAGCCAAGGCAGTCTTCGTCGCCGGGCATCGCGGCATGGTCGGTTCCGCGCTGGTACGTCGGCTGGCGCGGGAGAATGTCGAACTGATGACGGTGGCGCGCGGCGAGGTCGACCTGCGCGACCAGACGGCGGTCTTCAGATGGTTCGCCGCCAACCGTCCGCAAGTGGTGTTTCTCGCGGCCGCCAAGGTCGGCGGCATCGTCGCCAACAACACGCTGCGCGCCGAATTTCTCTACGACAATCTGGCGATCGCCGCGAATGTAATCCAGGCGGCGCATGTCAATGCCGTCGAAAAGCTGATGTTCTTCGGTTCGTCCTGCATTTATCCACGGCTGGCGGAACAGCCGTTGCGCGAGGATGCCATGCTGACCGGGCTGCTGGAGCCGACCAACGAGCCCTATGCGATTGCGAAGATCGCCGGGATCAAGATGGTCGAGGCCTATCGCAGCCAGTACGGCGCCGACTTCATCAATGTGATGCCGACCAATCTCTACGGCCGCGGCGACAATTACCATCCTGAATACAGCCACGTCGTCGCCGCCCTGATCCGCCGGTTTCATGAAGCCAGGGTCGCGGGCGCCGACAATGTCGTGGTCTGGGGCACCGGCACGCCGCGGCGTGAATTCCTCTATGTCGACGATCTCGCCGACGCCTGCATCCATTTGATGAAGACCTATTCCAGCGGTGAACTTGTCAATATCGGCACCGGCGAGGACATCACGATCGCCGAATTCGCCCGTGTGGTTGCAGCCACGGTCGGCTATTCCGGCCGGATCAGCTTCGACACGTCGCGGCCGGACGGCACGCCGCGCAAGTTGCTTGACGTCAACCGGCTGGCGAAGCTGGGCTGGCGCGCGACGACGTCGCTTGAGGACGGCATCAGGCTCGCCTATCAGGCCTATCTCGACGAAACAAAATAGACGTCAGCGCCGATGGCGGTCGGCGCGACATAGTCTCGCGGGCGCCGCAGGCGGATTGAGAAGCCAGCGGCCTGCGGATAGGATACCGGCGCCTCTGGCGCGACGCTCCCATGAGAAGGCTTCAATCCAGGGCCGCCAGCGCAGGCGCAGTTGGAGGAACCATGATGAAGTTTTCGCGTCGTCGATTTTTGCATCTGGCCGGCAGCGCGGTCGCGCTTCCGGCGCTCGTATCCGGCGCCAGTGCGCAAAGCTATCCGGCGCGGCCGGTTCGCCTCGTGATCGGCTATACGCCCGGTGGTTCGGCGGACCTGACCGCGCGGCTGATGGGGCAGTGGCTGTCGGAACGGCTCGGCCAGTCGTTCGTGATCGAGAACCGGCCCGGCGGCGGCACCAATATCGCGACCGAGGCGGTGGTGCGCGCGGCGCCTGACGGTTACACGCTGCTGCTGGTCGCGCCGGCCAATGCCATCAACGCCACGCTCTACGAAAAGCTCAACTTCGACTTCCTGCGCGATATGGAGCCGGTCGCGGGCATCATTCGCTTTCCCAACGTGGTGGTGGTGCACCCGTCGCTGCCGATCAACTCGATCCCGGAACTGATCGCCTACGCCAAGGCCAATCCCGGCAAGCTCAACATGGCGTCCTCCGGCAACGGTTCGACCATCCACATGTCCGGCGAGCTGTTCAAGATGCTGACCGGGATCAACATGGTCCATGTGCCCTACCGGGGTGGCGCGCCGGCGCTCACCGATCTGCTTGCCGGCCAGGTGCAGGTCATGTTCGACAACATTCCGACCTGCGCCGAGCACGTCAAATCCGGCAAGCTGCGCGGGCTGGCGGTCACCAGTACTACCCGCTCGGAAGTGCTGCCGGATCTGCCCGTCGTCGCCGATTTCCTGCCCGGCTACGAGGCGAGCGCCTGGTACGGCGTCGCCGCGCCGAAGGGCACGCCGCCCGAAATCGTCGAGCGCCTCAACAAGGCGGTCAACGACATCCTTGCCGATCCCAAGGCCAAGGCGCGGTTCGCCGAACTCGGCGCCTTTCTGCTGCCGGGATCGGCGTCGGATTTTGGCAAGCTGCTGGCGGATGAAACCGACAAGTGGGGCAAGGTGGTCAAGTTCGCGGGCGCCAAGGTGGACTAAAGGGTGCTCTGGAGGGGCCAAACACAAAATCGCGAAAACAACCCCATGCAAAGTAGAATGGCACGGGAAAAAAGGCTCGAAGTCGTGACCCAACCTAATCTCATCATGCTTTAGTTCGCGCTCGCCCGCGGCGGATTTTTCGCCAGCGCTGCCGCCATCGCCGAGATCAGCGGTCGCATGAAGAAGGCGTCGTCGGCGGGATAAATGTCGGTACGCAAGCCCTGTGCCTCGAGTTCATGGGACACCGCAGGACCGACCGAAGCGATCGGCGTGCGCGCGAGCCCTTCGCGTAGCTGCGCCTCGCAGCCGCGCGCCCGGGCGACTTCGACGAGGCGGCGGACCTGACCGAGATTGGTCAGCGCGATCGCATCGATGCGGCCAGCCGCCATTTCGTCGATCGCGGTGACGATATTGGCGTCCGCGGCCTGCGCGTCGTAGACATAAGGCAGCACGGTATCGACCTCGGCCGCGCCCTGCGATTTGATCGAGCCGATCAGGACGCCATGATCCTTGTCCGGATAGAGCTGCAGGCCGACCCGGTGGCCGCGCAGGTCGAGTCGTTCAAGCATTTCGGCGACGCCTTCGGAGGTCGGCTTTTCCGTCGTCATCTCCGGTTCCAGCCCGATCTCGCGCAGCGCCTTGCCGGGCTTGGGACCACGGGTGAATTTTCGCGCGCATCCGAGTGCCGCAATGAACGGCTGCTCGACGCCGATGCGCCGGACCACCTTCATCAGCCGGCGCAGGCCTTCGCCGGTCATCAGCACCATGTCGTTACAGGGTTTGTCGATGAAGCGCCGGATCCACGCCTCGATCGGCGCCGGGTCAGGCGCGTCGTGGATGGTGAACATCGGGCATTGCAGCACGTCGGCGCCCTGTTCGGTGAGCAGGCGTGAAAACTGTGCTTCCTCGCGCGTTTCCAGGATCAGGATGCGGTACCCGTTCAGTCTGTCAGCCATGGTCTTACTCCCCGCGGATTTCCAACCTAGATTCTCCGCGATTTGCTCATCCTGACTCCGGTTTCGGGATTGGCGCAAGCGCGCCGGCGGTGATAGAGCAGGGCACAAATTCGCTACCTCATCCTCCTGCCTGAATTGTAGCCAAGTCCGTCATGCCCGATCATCAATTCGTCCTGACCCTGTCCTGTCCGGACCGCCCCGGCATCGTTTCCGCGGTGTCGACCTTTCTCGCCCATAACGGGCAGAACATTCTCGACGCCCAGCAGTTCGACGACATCGAGACCAACAAGTTCTTCATGCGGGTGGTGTTCGCGCCCGCCGATCTCGCGGTGGAATTGCAGGCGCTGCAGACCGGCTTTACTGCGATTGCCGATCGTTTTGCCATGGACTGGCAGATGCGCGACCGCGCCAGCCGCCGCCGCGTGATGCTGCTGGTGTCCAAATCCGATCACTGCCTGGTCGACATTCTCTACCGCTGGCGCACCGGCGAACTCCAGATGATCCCGACCGCGATCGTTTCAAACCATCCGCGCGAGGTTTATGGCGCGCTCGATTTCGGCGATATTCCGTTCCACTATCTGCCGGTCACCAAGGAGACCAAGCGCGAGCAGGAACAGGCCGTCCTGAAGCTGGTGCAGGACAGCGCGACCGATCTCGTGGTGCTGGCGCGTTACATGCAGATTTTGTCGGACGAGATGTCGGCCAGCCTGTCGGGGCGCTGCATCAACATCCACCACTCGTTCCTGCCGGGCTTCAAGGGCGCGCGTCCCTATCACCAGGCGCATGAGCGCGGCGTCAAGCTGATCGGCGCCACCGCGCATTACGTCACCCGCGATCTCGACGAGGGCCCGATCATCGACCAGGACGTCGAGCGCATCAGCCACCGTGACACGCCGGAAGATCTCTCGCGCAAGGGCCGCGACATCGAGCGCCGCGTGCTGGCCCGCGCGATGCGGCATCACCTTGAGGATCGCGTCATTCTCAACGGGCGCAAGACCGTGGTGTTCATGGATTAACGAGCCGCCGGTTCGTCGAATTCGGGATGAAAATCCCGCGGCTTCCAGCCAAGGTCCGCGATCGCGGGCGTGGCGTCGAAGGTCAGATCCTTCCTCATGCGGATGCCCATCGCCACGTTGGATTCCGGAAACAGCGGTTTTGCCAGTGCAAAAACTGCGCGCCATAAAGCTGCCGGCACCGGAACGGTGCGGCGAGGCATCCGCAAGCCATCGAAGATACGCCCGATCATTTCCCGGTAGGTCAGCGTCTCGCCGCCCGGCAGCGAATAGAACTTGCTGGCGGCGGCCGGGCTGGCGGCGGCCGCGATCGCAGCGATCGCGAGGTCTTCGGCGTGCACCGGTTGTCGCAAGCCGGCCGCGCCGCCGACCAGCTGCATGAAACCGAAGCGGCGGATCAAGCGCGACAATGTTGACGTCGCGGCCGGCGCCGTACATCAAGGTCGCGCGCAGGATGGTCCAGCCGATGCCGGCTTGCGTGCAGGCCGTGGCGATCTTTTGTTCGGCGTCCGCCAGCGACCGCAACAGTTCACGTTCGGCGGCAACTTCGCTGTCGAGCTTGGTGATCACGCTGGTCGAACTGAAAACCACCACGCGCTTCAGCGACGGATTGAACAGGCGGCCAAGCGCCGGTGCGAGCAGGATGGCATCCGCGGTGCAATAGAGCGTCGCGAAATCCGGAAATTTCAACGTCTCCGGCTTCTCCATGTCGCCAGTGAACCAGTCGGCATCCGCTCTGGTCTGCGGCGATCAAGACAGCGCGAACGGGCGTTCGCCGCGGCGGGCCAGGTGGTCGAGCAGATAGCTGCCGACCAGCCCGGTGCCGCCGATGACCAGACTTCTTCCGTGTATGGCTGACTGCGCGTCCACCTTGCCCCGCTCTCGCAAAACCGCGGCGATTGTGGACCAAATCTACTTGACCGGCAAGCTGGCGGCGAGCGTGCGAACGATGGGTTTTGGCAGTTCGATACCGGAAAGCTTCCATTCGTCGCCGGTGAAGTGCAGGTCGATCGCGGCGTAACTTTCTGGATCGGATTTGTCGCTGACGCGGATACCGAGCAACACCGGCTGGATGAAGTTGACGCGGCCGAGCAGCGACAGCCAGTTGTCGGTCTGCAAATCGCCCAAGGCCGGCAAGCCCGCAAACGACGGCAGTCCCTGCGCAGCATCGACCTTGCCGTTCTTAAGGATCTGCGTGAGGTTTTCGGCCGTCAGCATCTTGGCCGCCATCGCGTCCGCGATGGTGGCGCCATAGGTATTGATCAGCATCTTTTCCATTGCGCCGACCTGGCGGGTGGCGCCGATCCGGTCGAGATAGGCGTTGACGATCTGGTTGGCAAGCGACCGGCTGACCGCCCTGGTGTCGGTCTTCTCAAGCACCTTTGCGATGTCGCCGGCGCGGGCTGCCGCCGCCAGCGTGGCAAGCGATGAGGCCGCCAGTCCGAGATAGATCGCAATCGCGATGATGAGGACGGCAATGGTGCCGAGAAACCAGCGCATCGAAAATCCCATTCGCCCGGCGCAGTGCCGTGCGATCTATTCAAATGTTGAAGGAGTGTCGCCTGGCGACGCCGTCGTACTGCCATGCGCGCTTGTGCAATGCCAGCGGCGATTTTGTAGGGATGATTTGCGTGTTGGCCGCGGGAACCGGGTTCCTCGCGACGCCGGGGTCAGTGAATGGCGTCCTGCGCGGAAGGCGCTGGTTTGGCTTCTCCGCTCCGTTCCGCGGCCGGCATCAGGCGCTGCTTCTCGCGTTCCCTCATGTATTCTTCATACTTCGCGGTGCCCGGACGCGGCGGCGCGTCGGCGGGCATGCCGCCGGCCCATACCGGAATGGCGTCGCTGACGCCGGCCGCGAGGTTGGAGTTGATGGTTCCGCAACCGCTCAAGCTGCAGCCCGTCAGGACTGCGGCAATGAGTGCGGCTATATGGCGGGCTCTGATCGGCATCGGCGGCAAGCTACAACCTTGACCTTTATGGATCGTGGACCACAGCCCCGGGCGCCGACCCAGCACTGGTGCTTGTGTTGACAGGACCATTTTATTTGTACGATCGTACAAATGTTCCGGCCCTTAGTTGGAAGCGGCCGGTTGAGCCGGTGGTGGCCTTGATAGTATCATAATACCCGGGAGCGGCGTGTCGTTGCTACCGGGAGATAGGGATGTCTGTCGCCGAAGGCACGCCCTTCGTCCCGATTGACAACGCGCCGGCGGAAGACGCCATGTCGCCTCGCCACACGGCCGAAAAATCTGGGCTATGGTGAGGCAAGGGCCGGGGACTCGGTTCGAGGCACAAGATCGATCAGGGGAGGAACAATTTTCATGTCCATTCGCAGTCAAATATTGCTCGCCGCGGGCGCTGTCGCCGGCGTTCTGGCTCTCGCGCCGGCGCAAGCCGAGGACGCCGTCAAGATCGGCTTGATCCTGCCGATGACCGGCGGCCAGGCTTCGACCGGCAAGCAGATCGACAATGCCGTCAAGCTCTACATGCAGCAGAACGGCGATACCGTCGCCGGCAAGAAGATCGAAATCATCCTCAAGGACGACGCCGCGGTTCCCGACAATACCAAGCGTCTGGCGCAGGAACTGATCGTCAACGACAAGGTCAGTTTCATCGCCGGCTTCGGCGTAACGCCGGCGGCGCTTGCGGCGGCGCCGCTGGCGACGCAGGCCAAGGTTCCCGAGATCGTGATGGCGGCGGGTACCTCGATCATTACCGAGCGCTCGCCCTATATCGTGCGCACCAGTTTCACGCTGGCGCAGTCCTCGACCATCATCGGCGACTGGGCCGCCAAGAACGGCATCAAGAAGGTCGCGACCCTGACGTCGGACTATGCGCCCGGCAATGACGCGCTGACCTTTTTCAAGCAGAACTTTACCGCCGGCGGCGGTGAAGTGGTCGAAGAGGTCAAGGTGCCGCTGGCCAATCCGGACTTCGCGCCGTTCCTGCAGCGCATGAAGGACTCAAAGCCCGACGCCGTCTTCGTGTTCGTGCCGGCGGGGCAGGGCGGCAACTTCATGAAACAGTATGCCGAGCGCGGGCTCGACAAGTCGGGCATCAAGGTGATCGGCCCCGGCGACGTGATGGACGACGATCTGCTCAACGGCATGGGCGATGCGGCGCTCGGCACCGTCACCGCGCATCTCTATTCGGCAGCGCATCCGTCGGCTGCGAACAAGGAATTTGTCGCCGCCTACAAGAAGGCGTTCGGCTCGCGCCCTGGCTTCATGGCGGTGAGCGGTTATGACGGCATTCGCCTGATCTATGAGGCGCTGAAGAAGACCAATGGCAAGACTGACGGCGATGCGCTGATCGAGGCGATGAAGGGCATGAAGTGGGAGAGCCCGCGGGGCCCGATCATGATCGATCCGGAAACCCGCGACATCGTCCAGAACATCTACATCCGCAAGGTCGAGAAGGTCGACGGCGAACTATACAACGTCGAATTCGCGACCTTCGAAGCGGTCAAGGACTCGGGCAAGACGAAGAAGTGACGACGAAGTCGTCATCCCGGGCGCGCGTTGGCGCGAACCTCAGATGCGCAATTGCGCATCGGGGGATATCGAGATTCCGGGTCTGGTCCTTCGGACCATCCCGGAATGACGATCTCTAAAGGCCTAAGGCTTTCCCTGAATGACCACGCTGTTCACCATCCTGTTCGACGGTGTCGCCTACGGCATGCTGCTGTTCGTGCTCGCCTGCGGGCTTGCGGTGACGCTCGGGCTGATGAACTTCGTCAATCTCGCCCATGGCGCGTTCGCGATGACCGGCGGCTATGTCTGCGCCGTGCTGGTCAACCAGTCCGGCTGGCCGTTCTTTGCTGCGCTGCCGCTGGCCTTTGTCGCCAGTGCCCTGATCGGCGTGGTGCTGGAGCGCGCGCTGTACCGTCACCTCTATACCCGCAGCCATCTCGACCAG
>JAIEPP010000006.1 GCA_019748335.1 Xanthobacteraceae bacterium | reverse complement strand
TTCACGCCGCTGATTTTTGCCTGGGGCGCCGGCATCTTCTTCATCGGCTATTTCATCTTCGAGGTGCCGAGCAATCTGGCGCTGGAAAAATTCGGCGCCAGCCGCTGGATCGCCCGCATCATGGTGACCTGGGGCATCATCTCGGCGGCGATGGCGCTTGTGAGCGGCGAGATGAGCTTTTACGTGCTGCGCTTCCTGCTCGGCGTCGCCGAGGCCGGCTTCTTTCCCGGCATTATTCTCTATCTGACCTATTGGTACCCGGCGGAATATCGCGCGCGCTTTCTCGCGGCGTTTGCCATCGCCGTTCCCGTCTCCACCGTGATCGGCGCGCCGATCTCGGGCCTGCTGCTTGGGCTCGACGGGGCGATGGGGCTGAAGGGCTGGCAGTGGCTGTTCATCATCGAGGGCATTCCTTCGGTGCTGCTCGGCATCGTCACCTGGTTCTACCTGACTGACAGGCCCGAGAAGGCCGATTGGCTGACGACCGAACAGAAGGCGTGGCTGGCCGGAAAGCTGGAGGCTGAGATCGCCACCAAGCAGGCGGCGCAGCATCTGTCGCTCGGGCAGGCGCTGTCGTCGCCAAAGGTGATCACGCTGAGCCTGGTCTATTTCGGCTTCGTCGGCGCGCTTTACGGCATGCAGTTCTGGCTACCGCAGATCGTGAAGGCGTTCGGCCTCACCAATGCGCAGACCGGTTTCGTCACCGCAATCCCGTTCCTGTTCGGCACCATCGCGATGATCCTGTGGGCGCGTCACTCCGACGCCACCCGCGAACGCGTCGCCCATGTCGGCGGGCCGCTGCTGCTCACGGCGGTGGCGCTCGGCGCTTCCAGCTACATCACCGATCCGACCGCTACCATGGTCATGCTGACGATCGCGGCGATCGGCGTGTTCTGCACCTTCGCGGTGTTCTGGACGCTGCCGACCGCGTGGCTGTCCGGGACGGCCGCGGCCGGCGCTATCGCGCTGATCAATTCGATCGGCAACCTCGCAGGGTTCGGCGGGCCCTATATCGTCGGCTGGGTCAAGGACGCGACCGGGAGCACCTCGACAGGTCTGCTGGTGTTGTCGCTGTTGCCGCTCGCGGCCGGATTGCTGGTGTTCCTCGGCGGGCACGACACCAAGACCGAGTTCGCGGCGGCGAAGTGACGGGGCGCTTATCCGTCGTCCCGCGAACGCTGGGACGACGGATGGGCCGGGCACGACACCTTATTGTGCAGCGCAAGAACCACCCCTTAACCCCATCCGATCATCACGAACACATGATCACTGACGAATATTGACAATCGTCAGTTAGTAATCGACACTATCCATCAGAGCAGTGATGGAGAGTCCGAATGTTCGTCCGTTCCATTTTTTATAGTTATTACAGGCTCTTGACCGGTGCCGCGCTGGCGGCGGCGGTGGTCACGCTGGCCGGCTGCAATGAAAAGGCGGCCGAGGTGGCCGCCCCGGGGCGCCCGGTTCTGGTCGCGACCGTGCACTACGAGGCGGAGACGCCGGAGCGCAGTTTTGTCGGCACCATCAAGCCCCGGATCGAGACGGACATGGGCTTTCGGGTGCCGGGCAAGGTGGCAAAGCGCCTGGTCGAAGTCGGCCAGACCGTGGACGTCGGCCAGCCGCTCGCCACCCTCGACGAAGTCGATCTGAAGCTGCAGGCCGAGCAGGCGGTCGCCGAATTCACCGCCGCGACCGGTGTGCTGGCGCAAGCCGCCGCCTCCGAGCAGCGCGCCAAGGACCTGCGCGCGAAAGGCTGGACCACGGATGCGCAAATGGATCAGAGCCGCGCCGCCGCTGACGAGGCCCGTGCGCGCCTCAACCGCGCCGAGCGCTCGGTCGAACTGACGAAGAACTCGCTCTCTTACGCGACGCTGGCTGCCGACACCCGCGGCGTCGTCACCGCGACGCTGATCGATCCCGGCCAGGTCGTGTCCTCCGGCCAGACCGCGATCCGTGTCGCGCGCTTTGCCGAGAAGGAGGCCGTGGTCGCGATTCCCGAGACGCTCGTGAGCCGTGCCAAGGACGGTACCGCCACGGTGACGCTGTGGTCGGACGCCGACAGGAGATCAGCCGCCAAGCTGCGCGAGGTCGCGCCCTCGGCCGATCCGGCGACGCGGACCTATCTGGCAAAGTTCTCGCTGCCGGAAGCCGGCGACAAGGTTTCGCTCGGCATGACCGCGACACTGACCTTGTCCGATCCCGCTACCGAGCGCGTCGCCAAGCTGCCACTGTCGGCGCTGTTCAGCCAGGGCAGCGATCCCTCGCTCTATATCGTCGACGATTCCGGCGCGATCGCGCTGAAGCCGGTCACGGTGAAATCCTACGACAGCAACTGCGTCGTCATCTCCGGCGGCGTGCCTGAAGGCGCCAAGGTCGTGGCCCTCGGCGTGCAGAAACTCGATCCGGCCCAGAAGGTCCGTGTCGTCTCGTCGCTGTCGTTCTGATCATTCAGGCCATTTTCGGAGAGTGACATGAAGCGCTTCAATCTCTCGGGCTGGGCGGTGAGCCATCCGACCCTGATCCTGTTCCTGATGATCGCGCTTGGCGCGGCAGGGTTCGTCTCCTATCAAAAACTCGGCCGCGCCGAGGATCCGTTCTTCACGGTGAAGGTGGTGAACGTGTCGGCGATCTGGCCCGGCGCCACCGCCCAGGAGATGCAGACCCAGGTCGCGGATCCCATCGAGAAGAAGCTGCAGGAACTGCCGTACTTCGAGAAGGTGCAGACCTATTCCAAGCCGGCGTTCACGGCGATGCAGGTCACCTTCAAGGATTCGACCCCGCCGAAGGACGTGCCGTACCTGTTTTACCTGCTGCGCAAGAAGATTGCCGACGTGCAGGGCCAGATGCCGGCGGGCCTGCTCGGCCCGGTCGTCAACGACGAATTCTCCGACGTCGATTCGATCCTCTACATGATGACCGGCGACGGCGCCGACTATGCCCAGTTGAAGAAGGCCGCCGAAGGCATGCGCCAGCGGCTGTTGAAGGTGCCTGGCGTCACCAAGGTCGACCTCTACGGCACCCAGGACGAGCGCATCTACGTCGAATTCTCGCACGCCAAGCTGGCGACGCTCGGTATTACGCCGCAGGCGCTGTTCGATTCGCTGGCCAAGCAGAACAACGTCACACCGGCCGGCACCGTCGAAACCTCCTCGCAGCGCGTGCCGCTGCGCGTCACCGGCGCGCTCGACGGCGTCAAGGCGGTCGCGGAAACGCCGGTTGAAAGCAACGGTCGCGTGTTCCGCCTCGGCGATATCGCCAGCGTTACCCACGGCTATGTCGATCCCCCGACGTTTGTCGCCCGTCAGGAAGGCAAACCCGCACTCGGCATCGGCGTCGTCACCACCAGGGGCGCCAATATTCTCGAACTCGGCAAGGACGTCGAGAAGGCGGTCGCGGAGTTCATGCAGGCGGTGCCGCAGGGCATCAGTGTCGATCAGATCGCCGACCAGCCGAAGGTGGTCGAGCGCGCGGTCGGCGAGTTCGTGCACTCCTTCATCGAGGCGCTGGCGATCGTGTTGTTCGTCTCGTTTCTCGCGCTCGGCTGGCGCACCGGCATCGTGGTGGCGCTATCCGTGCCGCTGGTGCTGGCGATCGTCTTCATCGTGATGAATACGATGTCGCTCGACCTGCATCGCATCACGCTCGGCGCGCTGATCATCGCGCTCGGCCTCCTGGTCGACGACGCCATCATCGCCGTCGAGATGATGGTGGTGAAGATGGAACAGGGCTGGGACCGCATGCGCGCGGCGTCCTTTGCCTGGGAATCAACTGCGTTTCCGATGCTCACGGGGACGCTGGTCACGGCCGCTGGCTTCCTCCCCATCGGCTTTGCCAATTCGGCGGTCGGCGAATATGCCGGCGGCATCTTCTGGATCGTGGCGATCGCGCTCGTTGCGTCCTGGTTCGTCGCGGTGATTTTCACGCCCTATATCGGCGTCAAACTGCTGCCGAACATCACCGTCAGCCACAACCACGATCCGCACGCGGTCTACGAGACGCGGGTCTACCGCATCCTGCGCAGCATGGTGCAGTGGTGCGTCGATCACCGCGTCAAGGTGGTGCTGGCGACCGTCGGCGTGTTCGTGCTCTCGATCGTGGGCTTCGGCCATGTTCAGCAGCAGTTCTTCCCGCTGTCGGAACGCCCAGAACTGTTCCTGCAACTGCGTCTGCCGGAAGGCACCGCCTTCAACGTCACGGAGAAGTCCGTGAAGAAGGCCGAGACGCTGTTGAAGGGCGACAAGGATATCGCCACCTACACCTCCTATGTCGGCCAGGGTTCGCCGCGCTTCTGGCTCGGGCTCAACCCGCAACTGCCGAACGAGGCCTTTGCCGAGATCGTGATTGTTTCCAAGGATGTCGAGGCCCGCGAGCGGATCAAGGCGCGGCTGGAGAAGGCGGTCGATGACGGCGAACTGACCGAGGCGCGGGTGCGCGTCGATCGCTTCAATTTCGGCCCGCCGGTCGGCTTCCCCGTGCAATTCCGCGTGATCGGACCCGACCCGAACACGGTGCGCGACATCGCCTACAAGGTGCGCGACGTGATGCGGCAGAACGACAAGACCAAGGACGTCCAGCTCGACTGGAACGAGCAGTCGCCGTACCTGAAGCTGGTCGTGGACCAGGACCGCGCCCGTGCGCTCGGCCTGACCCCGCAGGACGTCTCGCAGGCGATGGCGATGCTGATCTCGGGTGCGCCTGTCACCACCATCCGTGACGGCATCGAGAAGGTCGGCGTCATCGCGCGGGCGGTGCCCTCCGAACGGCTGGATCTTGGTCGCGTTGGTGACCTCACTGTGACGTCACGCAACGGCGTTGCGGTGCCGCTGCAACAGATCGCCAAAATCGAGTACGCCCACGAGGATCCGATCCTGTGGCGGCGTAACCGCGACATGGCGATTACCGTGCGCAGCGACGTCGTCGACGGCGTGCAGGCGCCCGACGTCACCAGCCAGATCTCGCCGAAACTGCAGGAAATCCGCGACCATCTTCAGCCGGCCTACCGGATCGAGGCGGGCGGCGCGTTCGAGGAATCCGCCAAGGGCAACGCCTCGATTTTCGTGCTGTTTCCGCTGATGGTGCTGGTCATGCTGACGCTGCTGATGATCCAGCTGCAGAGCTTTTCGCGGCTGCTGCTGGTGTTTTTGACCGCGCCGCTCGGTATCGTCGGCGCTTCGCTCGGCCTCAACATCGCCAACCAGCCGTTCGGCTTCGTGGCGCTGCTCGGGCTGATCGCGCTGGCCGGCATGATCATGCGCAACGCGGTGATCCTGGTGGACCAGATCGAGACCGATGTATCGCACGGTCTGACGCGCAAGGAAGCCATCGTCGAAGCCACCGTCCGGCGCGCCCGGCCGGTGATCCTGACGGCGCTGGCCGCGATCCTTGCCATGATCCCGCTGTCGCGTTCGGCCTTCTGGGGTCCGATGGCGATCACCATCATGGGCGGTTTGTTTGTTGCAACCTTCCTGACCTTGCTGTACCTGCCGGGCCTCTATGCTCTCTGGTTCCGCAAGAGCCTGGAAGAAAGCGGTCCGGTCGAGCAACCTGATCTTGCGCCGCAGCATCAGGCTCATGCCCCGCTCGCATTTCCGCTTGCCGATGCCGCGGAATAATTGAAGATTGTGTTCTGACATGACGCTGATTTCGGAAACCATCGAAACCGACACCCGGGAACGCATTCTCGTGGTGGCAGAGCGTCTGTTCCGGCAGATCGGCTACCAGAAAACCACGGTCGCCGACATCGCCAAGGAACTGAAGATGAGCCCGGCCAACGTCTATCGCTTCTTCGATTCGAAGAAGTCGATCCACGAAGGCGTGGCCCGCGGCCTGATGGGCGAGGTCGAGGTCGAGGCGCAGCGGATCGCGCAGACGCGCGGTCCGGCGGCAACTCGCCTGCGCGAACTCATGACGACCGTCCACCGCATGAACTCGGAGCGCTATGTCGGCGATTCCAAGATGCACGAGATGGTCGCGATCGCGATGGAGGAGGACTGGGACGTCTGCGTCGCCCATATGGAGCTGATTACCGAAACCATCGGCAGTGTCATCGCCGAGGGTGCTGCGACCGGTGAGTTCGAGGTCGCCGACGTCCCGCTCGCGGCGATGTGCGCCTGCACCGGGATGATCCGGTTCTTTCATCCGCAGATGATCGCGCAATGCGCCAACAAGCCGGGCCCGGCGATCGACGAGATGATCGATTTTATCATCGCGGGGCTTTCGCCACGTGCTAAAGGGGCGGTCCAGAAGTAAGCAACAAGGACCGCCAGCCGTGACCACCAGAGACGTGACCAGCAAAGACTTGCACTACTACGAACCCAAGAACGGCCACGGCCTCAAGCACGACCCCTTCAACGCCATCATCGCCCCACGCCCGATCGGCTGGATTTCGTCGCGTGATCCGAACGGCAACGTCAATCTCGCGCCCTACAGCTTCTTCAACGGCTTCAACTACCACCCGCCGATCATCGGCTTCTCCTCGACGTCCTGGAAGGACACCGTCCAGAACGTGCAGGAGACCGGCGAATTCGTCTGGAATCTCGCCACCATGGATCTGGCGCAGCATATGAACGCAACCGCGGCGCATGTCGCCCGCGATGTCAGTGAATTCCAGGTTGCAGGATTGACCGCGGTGCCTGGCAAGCTCGTCAACGTGCCCCGCGTCGGCGAGAGCCCGGTCGCGTTCGAATGCAAGCTGACGCAGATCATCCAGTTGCAGAACAAGGAAGGCGAAAAGGTCAAGGGCTGGCTGACGCTCGGCGAAGTCGTCGCCGTTTATATCGACAAGGCCATGATCAAGGACGGCGTCTATATCACGGCGCTGGCCCGCCCGATCGTGCGCGCCGGCCGCCGCGGCGACTATTTCATGGTCAAGCCCGAAGACATGTTCGAGATGGTCCGGCCGGATTGATCACTTGTCCCTGCCGCTGTTTTCGCCGTCGCCTTTGCTGAATGCGTCATAAACCAGCTTCTTGAAAGCGGGCACGATGCGTCCGCGTTCGTTCTGGGTCTGCTCCAGCAGAATGTAGATCATGTCCAGGCTCGGATCGACGCCGAAGTAAGTGCCGCTGCCGCTGTCCCATTTGAGCTCGCCGATCGAGCCCGGCGGCGGCGGCCGGGCATTGCCGGGATCGGTGCGCACGGCGAGGCCATAACCGTAGCCAAAGCCATCACCTGGAAAATAATAATAGTCCCGCGCGACACCGGAACCGGCTCCGATCTGGTCGGACGTCATGGTCTTGAACGCCGCCGGGCCGAGATATCGTTTCCCGTCGAGCTCGCCGCCGTTGAGCAGCATCTGGGCAAAGCGGGCGTAGTCGTTCAGGGAGGATACCAGCCCGCCACCGCCGGATTCCCATTCCGGATGGGCACGGCGTTCGGTCTCGGCGTCTTTCAGGATGGTATCGCCTGGCAATGGCTCCGCCATTCGGGCGCGTTCGCCGGCGTTATCAAGGACGAATTTGGTGCTGGTCATGCCAAGCGGATCGAAGATGTGCTGCTTTTCGAACTGATACAGCGTCTGGCCGGATACGATCTCGATGATGCGGCCGATGACGTCGGTCGAATGGCCGTAGCGCCAGAGCGTCCCGGGCTGCCGCGACAACGGCAGCTTTGCAATGCGATCGGCAAACGTCTTGTTGTCGTAACGTCCGTTGAAAAGCCCGGATTCGGAATAGGCCTTCATGATCAACTTGCCGCCGATGTAGTCGTAGGTGATCCCCGACGTATGGCGCAGCAGATCCGCGATCGTGATCGGCCGGTTCGCTCGAGCGAGCTTCAGGGCATTGGTGCCGTCTGCTGCGATACCGACAATGATCTCCGCATCGGCAAATCCCGGGATGAATTTGGATGCGGGATCCGTGAGCGACATCTTGCCGGTCTCGATCAGCATCATCGCCGCCAGGCTTGTCACCGGCTTTGTCATCGAATGCAGCGCAAAGATCGTATCTGATGTCATGGGCGCTTTCGTCGCAACGTCCTGGACGCCGAAAAACTTCAGATAGACCGGCTTGCCGTGCTGCTGGATCAAGACGACCGCGCCGGGCAATTTCCCGGAGGTAATTTCGTTGTCGAAGAATTCGGTGATGCGATCGAGCTTGTCCGGCGATGGCGCTGGCGTGTCGGCCGCACGGCT
>JAIEPP010000432.1 GCA_019748335.1 Xanthobacteraceae bacterium | reverse complement strand
CCCGTCCGGCGCTGATCTGCACGACGACCTGCGCGCCCGACGATATCGAGCGGATCGCGGTCCGCGCGGCAAGAGCCAGTTTTGCCTTCATCGAGGCTCCGATTTCGGGCACCAGCGCCGAAGTCAGGGACGGCACGGCCACCGCGCTGATCGGAGGAGAAACCGAAGCTATCAACGCGCTGCTGGCCGTGCTCTGCCCACGCCACATCCGGGTCGGCAAAATCGGCGACGCCGGCCGGACCAAGCTTGCGATCAACCTGATCCTGCAGAATAACCGGGCAGCACTGGCGGAGGGCATTGTGTTTGCGGAGCGGTTGGGGCTGGATGGGCGGGCTTTCCTGGCTGCCGCGCGAGAATCCGCGGCGTATTCGCGCGTGATGGACACCAAGGGTGAGAAAATGCTGAGCCGGGATTTTCGGCCGCAATCGCACATCGCGCAGACGCTGAAGGATGCCGAGTTGATCCTGCACGAAGCGCGGCAACGCGGATTACGCCTTGCGGTCACCGAGGCCCAGGCCGATCTGCTGCGTTCGGCGATCGCGCACGAAGGTGCGCACGCCGACAGCTCCGCCATCATCGAAGCAATCCGGCGCCAGCCTTTATCCGGGGCTTCCCGATGATCCCGGCCACCATCGTCGGCCTCGGCCGCTGGGGCCGCAATATCGTGGAAGCCGCAAGTGGCCACGATACGCTGAAGATCATCCGCGCCGTCGAGCCCGACATCGATGGGGCGCGGGAATTTTGCAGCCGGCATCATCTCGATCTTGCCCCCTCGCTGGACGCTGTCCTCGCCGATCCCGCGATCAAGGCAGTGTTGCTGGCAACCCCGCACTCGCTGCATCCGGCGCAGGTCATCGCCTGCGCCGCCGCGGGCAAGCAGGTGTTCTGCGAGAAGCCGCTGGCGCTGCATCGCGTCGACGCGGCGCGGATGTTCGAGGCCTGCCGTGCGGCCGGCGTCCTGCTCGCGGTCGGCCACAACCGGCGCTTCTGGCCCTCGTTGCGGGCGCTGCGCGATATTGTTGCAAGCGGCGAGCTCGGCACGCTGCTCCACGTCGAGGGCCACAACAGCAACGAGAATTCGCAGAGCATTACCGCAGGGTGGCGATTGTCCGAAGCGGAATCGCCGGGCGGCGGCCTGACCGGCGCCGGCCTCCATGTGCTGGACACGTTCGTCAGCATGCTCGGGCCGGTACGCCAGATCTCGGCACAGCTGCATTCGCGCGAGCCGGGGCCGCCGCCGCTGGACACCGCCCTGCTGATGATGGATTTTGTCTGCGGCGTTACCGGGACGCTGGCCACGATCCGGGCGACACCGTTCTTCTGGCGCGTGCATGTATTCGGAACCAAGGGATCCGCCGAAGTGCTGGATGAAGCGACATTGATCAGGCGCGTGTCCGGCAGCAAACCCATGCGGCATACCTTTCCCACGATCAATGTCCTGCGCGCCGAGCTCGACGCCTTTGCCGATGCGGTCGACAGCAAGCGGCCGTACCCGGTACCGGAGGCGGACGTGCTGGCGACGCTGGCGGCGTTCGAGGCCGCCCTTGCCTCAATGAAGTCGGGCCAACCGGTGCGCTGCGATGGCCAATAAGCCGGTAAGCCGCAAGACGACACGCTACCGCGACATCGCTGCCGAATTGCAGAAGGCGATCCGGCTCGGAAAAACTCCGGTCGGCGAACTGCTGCCGACCGAGACCGAACTGATGGCGCGTCATGCGGCGAGCCGACAGACGGTGCGCGAAGCGCTGCGTATCCTCACCGAACAGGGCCTGATCGTTCGCCGCGCCGGGCTCGGCTCCGTCGTCATCGCCGCCGAGCCGCCGGTGCTGTTCACCCACAGTGTCAAGTCGCTGGCGGAATGGCTGCGCTATTCCAACGAGACCTATCGTCAGGTGGTGCGCTCCGGCGAGATCGTCGCCGACCGCAAGCTCGCGGCGCTCTTGAAATGCGAACCCGGCAAGCGCTGGTTCCTGATCGAGGCGATCCGCCGTTCCGACGACTTCGAAACACCGCTGGGGTGGACGGAGATATACGTACTGCCGAAATTTGCCGGCGTCGTCGGCCGCAAGGATCACGGAAGGACGCCAGTGCACGAGCAGATCGCCAAGATGTATGGCGAGACCATCGAATATGCCCAGCTCGAAGTTTTCGCGCGCGGCATGCCGGCCAAGCTCGCCAAGCCGCTCAAGGTCAAGCCGGGATCGCCGGCGCTGACCATGGTGCGCCGCTATTACGGCCGGCGCGAGGAACTGTTCGAGGTCACGGTAACCACCCATCCCGAAGGCCGCTATACCTACACCATGGACATGCAGCGATCGCTGCGGCCACGGGTGTAGAAGACATCGACGAGAGTTGATCGGCCTCGCATGGCTGACGTCCTCGCAAGCGCTAGGCGCGATCCGGCGAAGCTGATAACAATCCCGCTTCGAGAACGAATTCAGGATCGGGATTGCGCGATGGATAACCGCAGTGACATCTGGCGTGGCGTCGACACCATCAAGCCGCGTTTCGTCGCCCTGGCCAACAAGGTCTGGGGCATGCCGGAGGTCTGCTACACCGAAGCGCGCTCGTCGGCCGAACACCTGGCCGAGCTGCGCCACCAGGGCTTTCGCGTCACCGAGAAGGTCGCGGGCATTCCGACCGCGCTGATGGGCGAAGCCGGCGAAGGCGGACCCGTCATCGCCTTCCTCGGCGAATATGACGCGCTGCCGGGCCTCAGCCAGGAAGCCGGCGTGGCGGAACATCGCCCGATCGAGGCCGGCGGCCATGGCCATGGCTGCGGTCACAATCTGCTCGGCTCCGCCGCTCTGCTCGCCGCCACCGCGGTCAAGGACTGGCTCGCTGCCAACAACGTGCCAGGCCGCGTGCGCTATTATGGCTGTCCGGCGGAAGAAGGCGGCGCCGCGAAAGCCTTCATGGTGCGCTCCGGCGCTTTCGAGGACGCCGACATCGCCATCACCTGGCACCCGTCGAGCTTCTGGGAAGTCGTGGTGACGCCCTCGCTCGCCAACACCCGCGCCGACTTCATCTTCACCGGCCGGACTTCGCATGCCGCGGCGTCGCCGCATCTCGGCCGCAGCGCGCTCGACGCCGTGGAATTGATGAGTGTCGGCGTCAACTACATGCGCGAGCACATGCCGAGCGACGCCCGCATCCACTACGCGGTGCTCGACACCGGCGGCATTGCCCCCAACGTGGTGCAGGCCCATGCCCGCGTGCGCTATTCGATCCGCGCCCGCGACCTGCCCGGCATGAACGAACTGGTGTCGCGCGTCCACAAGGTCGCGCAAGGTGCCGCGCTGATGACCGAGACCCAAGTGGAGATGCGGATCGTTTCCGCCGTCTCCAACATCCTGTTCAATACCCCGCTCGAGGAAGCGCTGCATGGCATCATGCAGGAACTCGGTCCCCCGCACTTCGACGAGGCCGACAAGGATTTCGCCGCGAAGATCCAGTCGACGCTATCAGACAAGGACATTGCCAGCGTCTATCACTCGATCGGCATGGAGCCTGCCGACCGGCCGCTGGCGGACTTCCTGGTTCCGATGGATGCCAAGCGCAATCCGCAGATCGGCTCGACCGACGTCGGCGATGTCAGCTGGGTGGTGCCGACCGTCCAGGTCCATGCGCCCACGATCGCGATCGGTACGCCCCTGCACACCTGGCAGGTGGTGGCGCAGGGCAAGAGCCCCCACGCCCACAAGGCGATGGTGCAGGCGGCCAAGGCGATGGCCGGCCTCGGCATCAAGGCGTTGACCGAGCCGGCCCTGGTCGCCGCCGCCAAGGCCGATCTGAAGAAACGCACCGCCCGCACGCCCTATGTCTGCCCGATGCCGGACAGCGTTTCGCCGCCACTGGACATGTCGCTGGGCTGACGCGACTGGAAGACGCAACGAACAAATATTTTGCAATCCGGGGCGCGTTTGGCCCCCGGATACCGCGGGATTGCTGAAGCGGTGTGCGCCGCAGCGTCGGTTTGCCCAAGGCGCCATCAGAATCCGATCGCCCCGGTCCGGATTGTCGCACGCCAGCCGTTGACCTCCGAGGCATTTGGTGTGCCATCTATTGCCATCTGACAAGACACACCCGGCGCACCCCTGCGGCGCGCCGCTATCAGGCGCGAACCACACGAGGGGAACATGCTGGATTCTGATTTGCGTACCATGATCGACGAAGTGAAGGACGGGCGCATGGATCGCCGCGGCTTCATTCAACGCATGATCGCTTTTGGCCTCACCGCACCGATGGCCACCCAGATTCTCGCCGTCGGCGGCGTCGCCATGGCCCAGAGCCCCGCGACCTATCCGCCGACCAAGCGCGGCGGCGGCGGCCCGCTGAAGCTTTTGTGGTGGCAGGGGCCGACCCTGCTCAACCCGCACTTTGCCACCGGCACCAAGGACCAGGACGCCTCGCGCATCTTCTACGAACCGCTCGCCAGCTGGGATATCGACGGCCATCTCAACCCGATCCTCGCCGCCGAAATCCCCTCGCTCCAGAACGGCGGCCTCGCCGCCGACGCCAAATCGGTGACCTGGAAACTCAAGCCCGGCGTCAAATGGCACGACGGCAAACCGTTCACCGCCGACGACGTGGTGTTCAACTGGGAATACTCCACCGATCCCGCCACCGCGGCGGTAAGCATCGGCACCTACGCCGACGTCACGGTCGAGAAGGTCGATGACCTCACCGTCCGCGTCCTGTTCAAGAGCCCGACCCCGTTCTGGGCCAATGCCTTTGTCGGCGCCTATGGCTGCCTGATCCCGAAACACCTGTTCGCCGAGTACAAGGGCGCCAAGTCCCGCGAGGCTCCGAACAACCTGAAGCCGGTCGGCACCGGTGCCTACAAGTTCGTCGAGTTCAAGCCGGGCGACCTGATCCGCGGCGAGATCAATCCCGACTATCACATGGCCAACCGGCCGCACTTCGACACCATCGAGCTGAAGGGCGGCGGCGATGCCGTCTCGGCAGCGCGCGCCATCATCCAGACCGGCGAATATGACTACGCCTGGAACATGCAGGTGGAAGACGAGGTTCTGCTGCGGCTCGAAAAGGGCGGCAAGGGCAAGGCCGTCTACGCAGTCGGCGGCGATATCGAATTCATCGCGGTCAACTTCACCGACCCCAACACCGAGGTGGACGGCGAACGTTCCTCGATCAAGACCAAGCATCCGATCCTTTCCGATCCGAAGGTGCGCAAGGCGCTGTCGCTGCTGGTCGATCGTGAAGCCGTCCAGAAAGTGATTTACGGCCGCGCCGGCCGCACCACCGCCAACTATCTCAATGGCCCCGGGCCGTTCGTTTCCAAGAACACCACGTGGGAGTTCAGCGTCGAGAAGGCAGGCAAGCTGCTCGACGAGGCCGGATGGAAACCGGGCGCCGACGGGATCCGCGAAAAGGACGGCAAGAAGCTGAAGCTGCTCTACCAGACCTCGACCAACGGCCCGCGCCAGAAGACCCAGGCGATCGTCAAGCAGGCCTGCCAGAAAGCCGGGATCGACGTCGAACTGAAATCGGTCATCGCCTCGGTGTTTTTCTCCTCCGACGTCGGCAGCAACGATACCTATGCCAAGTTCTACGCCGACATCGAGGAGTTCCAGATCCCGATGACGCAACCCGATCCGGTGCTGCTGATGCGGCGCTATCATTCGCGCTACGTGGCCACCAAGGAGAACAAGTGGCAGGGCTCGAATTTTCCGCGCTGGGTCAACAAGGACTACGACGCGGCGATCGATGCGGCAGAAACCGAAATCGACCCGGTCAAGCGCGCGGCTTTTTACATCAAGTGCAATGACCTGATGTGGCAGGAAAACGTCATGATTCCCGTGATGCACCGCATCAAGGTGGGCGCCATCTCCAACTCGATGCGCCCTGTCATGAGCGGCTGGGCCAACGATCTCGACAATATTCAGGACTGGTATCGGGAGGCGACGGGATAGCGTCGAAGGGATTATTCCCTCATGGGCCAGTATGTCCTGCGTCGCCTGTTGATCGCGATCCCGAGCCTGCTCGGCATCTCGCTCGTTCTGTACACCGTGCTGGCATTGGCGCCCGGAGATCCCTTTGGCGAACTGACCACCAATCCCAACGTCCCGCCCGAAGTTGCCGCGGCGCTTCGGGCCAGTTTCGGTCTCGATGACCCGATCTATCTGCGCTACCTGCACTGGCTGGTGGCGATGGTGCATGGCGACTGGGGCTTTTCCTTTGTCAGCCGCATGAACGTCGACGCGCTGATCCTGCAACGGCTGCCGACCACGCTCTATGTGATCGGCTCGGCCCAACTGCTGGCGCTCTCCATTGCGATCCCGGTCGGCGTCTATGCCGCCACCAAGCCGTATTCGATCTTCGACCAGATCGCCAACACGCTGGCCTTTATCGGCTTCTCTTTGCCGACCTTCTTCACCGGTCTGCTGTTCATCCTGGTGTTCTCGGTCAAGCTGGACTGGCTGCCCTTTGTCTACACCACCGACATCAAGGGCACGGGCATCCACTGGGTGCTCGAACAGATCCGGCAGGCCATCATGCCTGTCATGGTGCTCGGCCTGTTTCAGGCGGCGTCGATGACACGGTTCGTGCGCTCGGCGATGCTGGACGTGATCCGGCTCGACTACGTCACCACCGCCCGCGCCAAGGGGCTCGGCCAGACCAAGGTGATCGTCAAGCATGTGATGCGCAACGCCATGATCCCGGTCGTCACTTTGATCGCGCTGCAGATCCCAGCCGTGTTCGGCGGCGCCATCGTCACCGAGCAGATCTTTCGCATTCCGGGCATCGGCTCGCTCCTGATCTCGTCCATTCTCTCCAACGACACGCCGGTGGTGATGGCGGTGACCTTCGTCTTCGCCTGCCTCGTCGTGCTCTTCAATCTCATCGCGGATGTGCTGTATGGCTGGCTTGACCCTCGCATCTCGCTCCGCTGAGCGGCGCGGCTACTCGCCCTGGCGCGAGACCTGGCAGCGCTATCGCCGCCACCGGCTCGCCGTGGTCAGCGCGGTGCTGCTGCTGGTGCTGGGCGCGGCTGTCATCATCGGCCCGTTCGTCTGGCGCATCCCCATCAACGAGATCGACTTCACCGCGCGCCTTGAAGGCCCCTCGTTCGCCCATCCCTTCGGTACCGACGATCTGGGACAGGATATCCTCTCCCGCATGATCTATGGCGGGCGCATCTCGCTCGCCGTCGGCCTTGCCGCGATGGCGGTTTCCGTCATCGTCGGCACCCTGATCGGCGCGATCGCCGGCATGTCGCGCGGCGCGCTCGGGCATGGCCTGATGTGGCTCACCGACCTCTTTCTCTCGCTGCCGCAATTGCCGTTGCTGCTGCTCCTGATCTACCTGTTCCGCGACGGGCTGAAGGCGGTGTTCGGCCCCGAGGGCGGCATCTTCATCCTGATCGTGCTGGTGATCGGCGGCTTGCGCTGGATGCCGGTCGCGCGCCTGGTGCGCGCCCAGTTCCTGTCGCTGCGCGAGAAGGAATTCGTCGAGGCCGCCCGCGCGCTCGGCGCCAGTCAGGTCCGGCAAGTGGTGCGCCACATCCTGCCCAATGCGGTGGGACCGGTGATCATCGCCGGTACCATCGACGTCGCCGCCGCGATCATCGCCGAATCGACGCTGTCGTTTCTCGGGCTCGGTTTTCCGCCGGATACGCCGACCTGGGGCCGCCTGCTCTACGACGCCAAGGACTATCTCGACATCGCCGCGCACTGGGCCATGTTCCCGGGCGGCGCGATCTTCATCGCGGTCGTCGCCATCAATTTCATTGGCGACGGCTTGCGCGACGCCCTCGACGCGCGACGGGTGATCTGAATGGCGCTGCTCGAAATCAAGGGGTTGAAGACCCATTTCGCCACCGACGACGGCATCCTGCAGGCGGTCGACGGCGTCGATATCTCCATCAACAAGGGTGAGACGCTGTGCGTGGTCGGCGAATCCGGCTGCGGCAAGACCGTCACGGCGATGTCGATCCTGAAACTGATCGCGATGCCGCCGGGCCGCATCGCCGCCGGCCAGATCATCTTCGAGGGCCGCGACCTGGTGCCGTTGACCAGCGATCAGCTCGATGAAATCAGGGCCAAGGAAATCGGCTTCATCTTCCAGGAGCCGATGACCTCGCTCAATCCGGTGCTGA
>JAIEPP010000175.1 GCA_019748335.1 Xanthobacteraceae bacterium | reverse complement strand
CGGGGCTGCTGACGGGAAAAAGCCGGCGCGTGGCAGCAGCCATGCGGATTATGACCGCCACACAAAGTTGATTGTCATGCCACCGTTCTCTATTTCATGATGGCTGCCGTCCCTGTCCGGAGTGTCCCATGGCTACAGAAGCCGTCCGTCCCGTCGTGCGTCACCAGCCATGGTACAAGATCCTTTATCTTCAGGTTCTGATTGCCATCGCGCTCGGCATTCTGGTCGGCCGCTTTTATCCGGATCTGGGCAAGGAGTTGAAGCCGCTCGGCGACGGCTTCATCGCCCTGATCAAGATGATGATTGCGCCGGTGATCTTCTGCACCGTGGTACACGGCATCTCGTCGATGGGCGACCTCAGGCGCGTCGGCCGGGTTGGACTGAAAGCGCTGATCTATTTCGAGGCTGTCTCGACCGTGGCGCTCGCTGTTGGCCTGCTGGTCGGTGAGGTGCTTCAGCCCGGCAATGGCTTCAATATCGATCCGGCCACGATCGATCCCAAATCGGTCGCGACCTACGTCACCAAGGCGAAGGAGGACGGCATCGTCGCCCATCTGCTCGGGATCATCCCGGACAGCTATTTCGGCGCGCTGGCACGCGGCGACCTGCTGCAGGTGCTGCTGGTTTCGATCCTCTCCGGGTTCGCCGTCGCGTTCCTCGGCAAGGCCGGTCAACCGATTTCCTATGCGGTCGACCAGGCCGCCAAGATGTTCTTCGGCATCATCCGCATGATCGTGCGGCTCGCGCCGATCGGCGCATTCGGTGCGATGGCGTTTACCGTCGGCGCCTACGGCCTCAGCTCGCTGTGGAACCTGATCGCACTGATCGCGACCTTCTATCTCACCAGCATTCTCTTCGTTTTGGTCGTTCTCGGTTCGATCGCGCGGCTTTCAGGTTTCTCGATTTTTCGCTTCATCGCCTACATCAAGGACGAATTGCTGATCGTGCTCGGCACCTCGTCGTCGGAAACCGTGCTGCCGCAGATGATCCAGAAGATGGAGCATCTAGGTGCCTCGCGGCCGGTAGTCGGCCTCGTCATTCCCACCGGCTACAGCTTCAATCTCGACGGCACCAATATCTACATGACGCTGGCGACGCTGTTCCTGGCGCAGGCGACCAATACCCATCTGACGATCTGGCAGGAGCTCGGTATTCTCGGGGTTGCCATCATCACCTCGAAGGGCGCCTCGGGCGTCACCGGCGCGGGCTTCATCACGCTGGCGGCGACGCTGTCGATCGTGCCCGACATACCGATCCAGTCGATCGCCATCCTGGTCGGCATCGACAAGTTCATGAGCGAATGCCGGGCGCTGACCAACCTGATCGGCAATGGCGTCGCCTGCATCGTCATCAGCCGCTCCGAGGGCGAGTTGGACATGGACAAGCTGCACGAAACCATGGCGCATCCGATCGAACTGGGCGAAGCTCTCGAGCCGGGCGCGGCGTAGGCGAGCGGCCCATTGGGCTGATTTTGGGATAAATTTTGCGGGGCGGAATGACGAAATCCATCACCATCTACGGCATCAAGAACTGCGACACCATGAAGAAGGCGCGCGCCTGGCTCGACGGCCACGGCGTCACGTATGATTTTCACGACTACAAGACCGCAGGCGTCGCCAAGGACAAGCTCAAGCAATGGTCCGACGAACTCGGCTGGGAAACCCTGCTCAACCGCGCCGGCACCACGTTCAGGAAACTGCCCGACAGCGACAAGGAAGGCCTCAACGAGCGCAAGGCGCTGGCGCTGATGCTGGCGCAGCCGTCGATGATCAAACGGCCGGTGCTCGATCTCGGCGGCAAATTGCTGGCCGGGTTCAAGCCGGAGATCTACGAGAAGGAAGTGGCGTCGAAATCGCGCGGACGCTAAGACCTAATCCAACTCGACAATTTCGCCGGTGGACTGCGGTGTGGCCGGTGCCGTCCCGAATTCGCGGTCGATGATCGCCCTGACCAGGATCACGGGAACGGCCTTGGGCTTCAGTCCCATCAGGTTGTCGATCTTGAAGCCGCCCTCGATGCTGATGCTCTTGTAGGAACCCACGATCTGTTCGACGGCGTCGCCGCTGCCGAACGGCAGCAGCAGCCGCTCGTAGGACACGTCCTTGCCGTCGTCGTCCTGCACCATCGAGATCGAATAGGCCGGCCGCTTGTGCGCCAGACACATACGATACAACGTGATCACGTTGGCATACCGTACCGGCCCGATAGCGTCGTCGAGAAAGCGGTTGGTTCGCTTCGACGGATCGATGTGATCGTTGCCGTAGGTGGTGGTGAGCCTGGCGCCTTCCTGGGTGATCAGGAACCGGGCGGCGTCGCCCTGACCGACCACGTCAAACCCCATCATGTCGGCGAGTTCGTCGGCGACGCGATCCGGCTTGAAATCGTCAAGCCGCGGGAGAGGGCGGTGCCTGCCCGCCGCACGCAGCCAGACGTTCAGCAAATCGCGCTGCCGGATCGATCTGACCACCGAGGGATCGGTGCTGGCGAATTCCATCGCAGCTCAATCGAATTCGAGTACGTCGCCGGAAGGAATGCGGCCGGGCGCGCGATGGAAGAGATCGCGGTCGATGATGGTGCGGAGCTTCGGCACCGGCAGCTTGTCGCTTCCGCGCATCAGGTTCCTGATCTCGAAGCCGCCATCCTCGCTGATGGTCTTCAGCGATGCGATGATGTGGGTGACGCTGCCGTCTTCCGAGAACGGCAGCAGCAGCCGCTCATAGGCAACGATTCGCCCGTAAATGTCATCGATGTTGGCGATGGTATAAGCGGGCAGGCGGCGCGCGATGCATTCGTAATAGACCGGCATCACGAGCGGAGCGAGCCTGGCGCCGAGATACTCGTCGAGGTAGCGGCCCTTGCCGGTATTGCCATAGGCGGTCGACATTCGCGTGCCGTCGCTCTGGATCGTGAGCCGCGGCGGCGCCTGGTGCGTATCGACGGTATAGTAGACGAGGTCGGGAAGTTCTTCCTCGATCCGCTCCGGTCGATATTCCTCAATACGGGGCAGCGACTGGTGGCGGGCATAAAGCCGCAGCCAGATGTTGAGCAGGTCGCGCTGCTTGATCGACTTGACGACCGACGGTTGGGCGCTTTCGAAATCCAAGGGCCGCAATCCCTGCCACTGTAATCGCGTGATGATCCGCCCGAGGCGGAAATATTCTATGAAAGCGACCGATTGCAGCAAAACACCGTTAACGCTGACTTGCCGGTATGTCCTGAGTGGCAGAAAATGTCCGGCGGATCGACCAAATGGTCCGATCGCGCAATAGGACTTTTGGCGGGCCGGAACCAGGAGCCGGGCCCGCCCTTGCCCAGCTTTCTACCTTGCCTAATCCCCACCGTTGACGGCATATTCCGGCCCGGAGGCGGCAGGCCCGGGACGATGTTCAAGACGTCCGGGAGAGCCTGCCCGATAGGGAAAAATTGGCCACGCGCGAGGGGACTTCGCGGCTGGGCTGATGGGGGAAATTTGTTTGGCTGATGAGTTCATTCTCGAAACCCATGGATTATCCAAGGAATTCGCGGGTTTCTTTGCCGTTCGCGACGTTGCTCTCAAGGTGCGCCGCGGCAGCATTCATGCGTTGATTGGGCCGAACGGCGCCGGCAAGACGACCTGCTTCAACCTGTTGACCAAGTTCCTGAAGCCTTCGGCAGGCCAGATCCTGTACAAGGGCAGGGACATCACGGCGATGGCGCCAGCCGACGTGGCCCGGCTCGGCCTCGTTCGTTCGTTCCAGATTTCGGCGGTGTTTCCGCACCTGACGGCGTTGGAGAACGTGCGGGTCGCGCTGCAGCGCCAGCACGGCTCTTCGTTCGATTTCTGGCGCTCCAAGACCGTGCTCGACCGTTTCAACGATCGGGCGCATGAGCTCCTCAATGACGTGGGCTTGAGCGAGTTCGCGAAGACGCCGGCGGTCGAGATGCCCTATGGGCGCAAGCGCGCCCTTGAGATTGCGACGACGCTGGCGCTCGACCCGGAGATGATGCTGCTCGACGAGCCGATGGCCGGCATGGGCCATGAAGACATCGACAAGGTCGCGGCGCTGATCAAGCGCATTTCGGCCAAGTACACCATCCTGATGGTCGAGCACAATCTGAACGTTGTGGCCAACCTGTCGGATACCATCACCGTGCTGACGCGCGGTCAGGTGCTGGCGGAAGGCAACTACGCCGCCCTGTCCAAGGATGAGCGCGTCAAGGAAGCCTATCTGGGGGCCGGTCATGACTGATTTGAAAATGGCCGAAGTGGCAACCAAACCGGCAACCACTCAAGTTCTTTCCGTATCCGATCTCCAGGCCTGGTACGGCGAATCCCACATCCTTCACGGCATCAACTTCAATGTGAATGCCGGCGAGGTGGTCACGCTGCTCGGCCGCAACGGCGCCGGCAAGACCACGACGCTGAAATCGATCATGGGGATCATCGGCAAGCGCACCGGTTCGATCCGCTTCGACAATCAGGAGATCATCCGCACCTCGTCCGACAAGATCGCGCGGATGGGCGTCGCGTTCTGTCCGGAAGAGCGCGGTATTTTCGCAAGCCTCGACGTGCGCGAAAACCTGCTGCTGCCGCCGATCGTGCGTCCCGGCGGCCTGTCGCTCGATCAGATTTTCGATCTGTTTCCGAACTTGAAGGAACGCCTGAACAGCCAGGGAACGAAACTTTCGGGCGGTGAGCAGCAGATGCTCGCGATCGCCCGAATCCTGCGCACCGGTGCGCGCTTCCTGATGCTGGACGAGCCGACCGAGGGACTAGCGCCCGTCATCATCCAGCAGATCGGCCACACCATCGCGCGGCTGAAGTCGGAGGGTTTCACGATCCTTCTGGTCGAGCAGAATTTTCGCTTCGCCTCCACGGTCGCCGATCGCTATTACATCGTCGAGCACGGCAAGGTGATCGACGGATTTGCCAATTCCGAGCTGTCGTCCAACATGGACAAGCTCCACACCTATCTCGGCGTTTGATCGGCACAGCGGCAGCAGGCAGATTCACGGAGAACATATGAAACATCGTATTTCAGCGATCTTCCTCGGTACCGCGCTGGCATTGGTCGCGGGTGGCGCGCTGGCGCAGGACAAGACCGTCAAGGTCGGCGTCCTCACCGATAATTCCGGACTTTATTCCGACCTCGGCGGCGCCGGCTCGACGCTGGCGGCGCAGATGGCGATCGAGGATTCCGGGCTTGCGGCCAAGGGCTGGAAGGTCGACCTGATTTCGGCCGACCACCAGAACAAGCCCGACATCGCCACCACGATTGCGCGCCAATGGATCGACGTCGAGAAGATCGACGTCCTGATGGACGTGCTCAATTCCGGCGTTGCGCTTGCGGTCAATAACGTCGTCAAGGAAAAAAACAGCGTCATGATCAACTCGGGCGCCGCGAGCTCCGATCTGACCAACGCCCAATGCACGCCGAATACGGTTCACTGGACCTACGATACCTACATGCTGGCCCACAGCACCGGTGCGGCGCTGGTCAAGGCCGGTGGCGACACCTGGTACTTCCTCACGGCCGATTATGCCTTCGGCGCCGCGCTTGAGCGCGACACCACGGCCGTCGTCCTCGCCTCCGGCGGCAAGGTGATCGGCGGCGTGAAGCATCCGCTCAATTCATCGGACTTCTCCTCGTTCCTGCTGCAGGCGCAGGCGTCGAAGGCCAAGATCATCGGCATGGCCAATGCCGGCGGCGACACCACCAACACGATCAAGCAGGCTGCCGAATTCGGCATCGTCGCCGGCGGGCAGAAGCTCGCGGGACTGCTGCTGTTCATCAGCGACGTACACTCGCTTGGTCTGAACGTCGCGCAGGGCCTCAACCTGAGTGCGACGTTCTATTGGGACATGAACGATCAGACCCGGGCCTTCTCCAAGCGTTTCTCCGATCGCATGAAGACCAAGGCGATGCCGACAATGGTGCAGGCGGGCGTCTATTCCGGGCTGCTGCATTACTTCAAGGCGCTCGAGGCCCTCGGCGGCAATCCGCATGACGGTGCCAAGGAGGTCGCGAAGATGAAGGAGCTTCCGACCGACGATGCGCTGTTCGGCAAGGGCAGCATTCAGCCGAACGGCCGGGCGCTTCATCCGGCGTACCTGTTCGAGGTCAAGAAACCGTCCGAATCCAAAGGCCCGTGGGACTACTACAAGCTGATCGGAACGACCCCCGGAGACCAGGCGTTCAGGCCGCTTTCGGAAAGTGCGTGCCCGCTTCTGAAGAAGTAATGGCGATAATCCGGCGGTCGCGGACTGCCGGACAATGCCGATCGAGCGAATGGACGATGTGAGATAAATACATGCAGGCACTCTACGCACAGCTTCTGGTGGGACTGATCAACGGATCGTTCTACGCGCTGCTCAGTCTCGGGCTCGCCGTGATCTTCGGCATGCTCAACATCATCAATTTCGCCCATGGCGCCGTCTACATGATGGGCGCGTTCGTCGCGTATTTTCTGTTGAACCTGACCGGACTCGGCTACTGGTGGGCGCTGCTCATCGCGCCCATCGTGGTCGGTATTTTCGGCATGATCCTGGAACGGACCATGCTGCAGTGGCTGACGGGCCTCGACCATCTCTACGGGCTGTTGCTGACCTTCGGCATGGCGCTGATCATTCAGGGCGTGTTCCAGAATTATTTCGGCTCCTCGGGCCTGCCTTACGCGATCCCGGATGAGCTGAAGGGCGGCATGAACCTCGGCTTCATGTTCCTGCCGATCTATCGCGGCTGGGTCGTGATCTTCTCGCTCATCGTCTGCATTGCCACCTGGTACCTGATCGAGCGCACCCGGCTCGGCGCCTATCTGCGCGCGGCGACGGAAAACCCGACGTTGGTGCGCGCTTTCGGCGTCAATGTGCCGCGGATGATCACGCTGACCTACGGGCTCGGCGTCGGCCTTGCGGCATTGGCCGGCGTGTTGTCGGCGCCGATCAACCAGGTCCGGCCGCTGATGGGCGCCGACCTGATCATCGTCGTGTTCGCAGTGGTGGTGATCGGCGGCATGGGCTCGATCATGGGGTCGATCATCACGGGCTTTGCGCTCGGCGTGATCGAGGGATTGACCAAATACTTTTATCCCGAGGCTTCCAACACCGTGGTATTCGTCCTGATGGTGCTGGTGTTGCTGGTGAAGCCAACGGGACTGACCGGACGGGCGGCCTGACATGAGCGCATTGACTGACGACACTCTCCCGGTAACGCCGCGCGCGCTGCGCGACGAGATGATCGTGTTCGCCGTGATGGCGGTGCTGTTGGCTTCGGTGCCCTTTACCGGCATCTATCCGTTCTTCGTGATGCAGGCGCTGTGCTTTGCGTTGCTGGCCTGCGCCTTCAATCTCTTGATCGGCTATGGCGGCTTGCTGTCGTTCGGCCATGCGATGTTTCTGGGCACCGCGGGCTACATCTCCGCGCACGCGCTGAAGGTCTGGGGGCTGCCCCCCGAACTCGGTATCCTGGCCGGCACCGTGGGTGCGGCGGCACTCGGCGTCGTCACCGGGCTGATCGCGATCCGCCGTCAGGGCATCTACTTCTCGATGATCACGCTGGCGTTGTCGCAACTGTTGTATTTCATCTATCTGCAAACCCCGTTCACCCACGGCGAAGACGGCATTCAGGGTATTCCGCAAGGCCATCTGTTCGGGATCTTCGATCTCTCCAAGCCGACGATTCTTTATTATGTCGTGCTGGCCGGCTTCCTCGGCGGGTTCCTCGTGATCTACCGCACCATCAACTCGCCGTTCGGCGAGGTCCTGAAAGCGATCCGCGAAAACGAGCCGCGCGCGGTCTCGCTGGGCTACAAGACCGACCAGTACAAGCTCCTGGCCTATATCCTGTCCGGTACCATCGCGGGCTTTGCGGGTTCGCTGAAAGTGTTCGTGGCGCAGAACGCCTCGCTCACCGACGTGCACTGGTCGATGTCGGGCGAAATCGTGCTGATGACGCTGGTCGGCGGCCTCGGAACGGTATTCGGTCCGGTGGTCGGCGCCTTTGTCATCATCGCCATGCAGCAATACCTGGCAGGGTTCGGCCAGTGGGTGACGGTGATCCAGGGTGTGATCTTCGTGACCTGCGTGCTGACGTTCCGCCGCGGCGTGGTCGGCGAGATCGCGCATTTTTTTCGGAGATCGCTG
>JAIEPP010000407.1 GCA_019748335.1 Xanthobacteraceae bacterium | reverse complement strand
AAATATCTCGCGGTGCTCGATCTCGACATCGCCAGGGGCAAGGTCGCCAATGCGCGCTACCGGCTATTGCCGGTGTTTTCGGAATTGCTGAAGCCCGATCCGGCGATGCAGGCGCTGATCGACAAGGCGCGCGAGCCGCATGCCGCCGCGTGGGGCGACAAGATCGCGGCCGCCGATCGCCTGCTCTACCGCCGCGGCAATTTCAGCGGCACCATGGACCAGCTGATCTGCGACGCGCTGCGCGGCGAACTCAACGCCGAGATCGCGCTGTCGCCGGGCTTTCGCTGGGGCACCACGGCGCTGGCCGGCCAGCCGCTGACGATGGAAGACGTGCTGGCGCAGACCGCCATCACCTATCCCGAGACCTACGTCGCGCGCATGACCGGCGGCCAGATCAAGGACGTGCTCGAAGACGTCTGCGACAATCTCTTCAATCCCGACCCCTACTACCAGCAGGGCGGCGACATGGTCCGCGTCGGCGGGCTTTCCTACGCCTGCACGCCATCTGAGACCGTGGGAAAACGGATTTCCGAACTGAAGCTTGACGGCGGCGGCACGCTGGAAGCCGGCAAGAGCTACAAGGTCGCGGGATGGGCCTCGGTCAACGACCAGAAAGGCACACCGGTATGGGACGTGGTCGCGAACCATCTCAAGTCCGGCAAACCGCCGAACCGGCAACCGCCCGGCGTGACGCTGAAAGGCGTTGACGACAATCCGGGTATCGCGAGACCGGGATGACGGGCTTCCCGATCACGATCCGCGCGTTGGCCGTGGCATTATTGATGGCAGCAATTGCGCCCGGCGCACGGGCGCAGCAGGCGCCGCTGCAGGACAAACCGTTCGCCGATCACAAGATCGTGCTGCAGCTCTCGGACAACGACCCGAGGAAACAAGGACTCGTGATCAGCGTCGCCAACAATCTCATGAAATTCTACGACCCCGACAAGGTCGCGGTCGAGATCGTGGCGTTCGGCCCGGGCATCGACCTGCTGCGCCCGGAAAATCCCAACCGCAAGCTGGTCGAAAGCCTCGTCGCTCAGGGCGCGCGTGTCGATATCTGCCTCAACACCGTCGATACGCTGGAGCGCGACACCGGCAAACGCCCGGAGTTTATTTCCGCTGCAACACCAGTACAGGTCGGTGTCGCGCAGATTCTGTTCCTGACCGAAAACGGCTATACGCTGGTGAGGCCGTGACCGTCAGCGCGGCCGTCATTGCCTGCGACAAACGCAAGGCGTTTGCGCAAGGGAGCGCAGCGACAGACTTTCTTCGCGGAAGAATTCTGGATTGCTTCGCTTCGCTCGCAATGACGGGGATAGATCTACGTTCTATTTAGGAGAATTCGTAATGTATCGCTTCATCGCCGCCGCCCTGCTCTCACTCGCCTTCGCCGCGAGCGCGTTCGCCGCCGACACCAAGCCGCATCGCGTCACCATCCAGATCGACCAGAACGATCCGCAGGTGATGAATCTGGTGCTCAACAACGCCACCAACGTGATCGAACACTACCGGGCCAGGAACGAAGACGTCGATATCGATATCGTGGCCTACGGTCCCGGCCTGCACATGTTGCGATCCGATACCTCACCGGTGCAGGACCGCATCAAGCGGCTCAAGGACATGGTGTTTCCCGGCAAGATCCAGTTTTCGGCCTGCAACAACACCAAGCAGGGCATGGAAAAGACCGAGGGACACGCGATATCGGTGGTGCCCGAGGCCAGCATCGTGCCGTCGGGCGTGGTCCATTTGATGGAATTGCAGGAACAGGGTTGGAGCTACGTCCGGCCCTGAGCAGCATCACCGCCCCCTGTGGAGAAGGAATGGTTTGAATAGGCGATCCTGATAGAATATCATGCTCCGGAATCAACATCCGGCAGTGGTCATGATCTTTCGTCAGCTCTTCGACAGCGTCTCGGGCACCTACAGCTACCTGCTGGCCAGCCGGCACGGCGGCGAGGCGCTGATCCTGGATCCCGTGCTGGAGAAGGCCGACCGCTACTGCAAATTGCTGCAGGAGCTCGATTTGCGGCTGGTCAAGGCGGTCGATACCCATCTGCATGCCGATCACGTCACCGGTTTGGGCGAACTGCGCGATCGCACCCAGTGCATCACCATCATGGGCGAGCAGAGCAAGGCCGACGTGGTGTCGATGCGGGTCGCCGACGGCGACAAGGTGATGATCGAGGGCTTGAGCCTCGACGTCATGTATACGCCGGGCCACACCGACGATTCCTACAGCTATTTGATGGGCGACCGCGTCTTCACCGGCGACACGCTCCTGATCCGCGGCACCGGCCGCACCGATTTCCAGAACGGCTCTTCGCGCGCGCAGTATGACTCGATCTTCAATCGGCTCCTGAAGCTGCCGGAAGAAACCATGGTATTCCCCGCCCACGACTACAAGGGCGACACGGTCTCCACCATCGGCGAGGAGAAGCGCTACAATCCTCGGCTGCAGGTGCGCTCGGTCGACGAATATATCGAGCTGATGGCCAATCTGAAGTTGCCCAACCCGAAGATGATGGACGTGGCAGTGCCCGCCAACATGCATGTCGGCCTGCATCAGGAGGATCTCGCCAAACAGGGGCTCGCGCTGTGCGCCCGCGACGCCATCGAGAGCCTGGGCCGGCCCGACATCCTCCTGGTCGACCTGCGCGAGAACAACGAACGCGCCAAGCACGGCATGATCTCGGGCGCGCTGCATGCGCCCTATCCCGGCATCGGCGAGAACCTGCAGCCGGGCGGCATGCTGCGCGAGGTCGCAGCCGCGACCGGACGCCGGGTGGTGTTCTTTTGCGCCTTTGGCGAGCGCTCGGCGATGGCCGTGGCCGCCGCCAGAAGTGCCGGCCTCGCCAACACCGCCCACATCGAGGGCGGCATCGACGCCTGGAAGAAAGCCGGCGGCCCTGTGGTGCACGGGTAACCGGAACTTTGACCGGCGACCGGCTGGAACGCCCCTTCACCATGATGGCCAAATCCGCGCAATAACGCGGCTTTTGGAGCCTAAAATAACGCCCTAGACCCTGCGATCCGTGGTAACAGTCACACAGATCGTTCGACGATATCGGTCGTGATTTCAGAGGTATAAGATGAACGACGAGCCCAAGAGTCCCGCCGAAATGAAGGAAATTCGGCTGCACCGCAAGCGCAGCCAGGAAGTCGAAGGCATCAAGGCGATGGCCGAGATAGCTGCGGCCGACATTGCTATCCGGAAGCGGACCGAACAGTTGCGCGCGCTGCGTCTGGCCAGGGAAGCCGCCGACCTCGCAAACCCGCCGGAGCCGAAGGTCAAGGCCAAGCGCGTGACCAAAGCCAAGGTCGCAAGCAAGACCGCGAAAAAGGGCTGAGCATCATGTCCAAAGAGGATCGTGATCGCGCCCAAGCGCGCATGGACAAGCAAACGAGGGCCGCCCAGGACGCAAGATCCGGGAAGGCCGATCGCGACTCGGCCAACAAGGCCGTGCTCGACAACATGGCGAAGCTGAGGGCGTTGCGGTTGGCGCGTGAAGCCGCCGAGCCCCCGCGCGTTGTCGCAGCGAAGAAGGCCGCCCCGAAAAGGAAGAAAGCCGACGAACCGGCCCCGGCGCTGTCGGATTGGCTGGCGAACCAGCAAAGCGGTGGCCGGCGCACGTAGAGCCTTATCGGTTCTGATTAAATCAGAACCGGGCTCTACTCATTTTGTTTTGACGCGTTTTCCACCGCAGATAAGTCCACGCAATCTGCGTAAACTTGATTGCTATGCGGACCGGCATCCACCCACGGATCAAGTCCGAGGGCATGCTTCGCTCGAAAACGCTATGGAATTGAAGGTTGAGGGGACTGGCGTGTTACGCCGGTCCCGGCCAGTCGATCATCGAGCGCGTCTTGCTCGCGGCATCGTAGACCTGCACCTGCAGCATCTGGAACTTGTTCTTCAGGGCCATGCCCGCTTCCTCGGCGGCTTCAACCGTATCGTGATGCGATTTGAAGTGACCGTCCACCACCAGTGAGTAACCGCTCTCCGGCGCCTTGTCGGCGCGGATGATTTTGCGCGGCTGTGGTTCTTCCGCCTCGATGCGGGGCTTCTTCATGCTGGCTCCGTGAAAACGCCCTTGGGGCTCTAACGCCGCAAAAAGGGCAGGAAATTTGCTCTGACCGGCGCTAGGATGAACATCGAAGTCGGTCAGATTGATCTCATGCCGTTACTCCGAATCGACCCGCAGCGCAAACGCCGATTGAGCCGGCAAAAAGGAATTATATGGGCGGAACTGGCAAGAAGAGCGAGCCTCCAAAGCACCCCGGCGACAAATCGAAGAAGCCGGAGCCGGCTTCCGTCGTCGAGGAAGACGACTACGAGGACGGCGACATCGCCACGCCGAAGCGCGATCGCAGTGGCGACGACGACGAGCCGTTGTGAGGATCTGCGATCAGCCAAACCACTCACTCTCGATCTTCCGAATACTCCCGACATCGAGCAGATGCGCGCCAAAGCCGCCGCGTGCGAGCTTGATCGCGAACGCCGGCGAGGCCAGCAGAACCGCAACCGTGATCGCCAGCGGCACGGCGCTGAGCCAGTCCAGCCCAACCGGCGTCAGTTCCTCGCTGCTGCCGGCATAGGGTCCGCCGGCCGCCGCGAGAAGCGCGCATTCCCTGACGATGTCGCGCCGTGTTCCGCCGCGAGATGCAATGCCCAACAGCGCCTGCATCGCCAGATGCGTCAGCACACCCTCGCGGCTTTCCGCCAGCGGCGCCTGCGTTTCGCCGAGCGAAAGACGAAGCAACGGGCCGACGAGATCGACACCTGAACGATAGGCGCTCATCGGCTCGACCAGCCGCGGATTGCAGTCGATCAGCAATGGCGTCACGTCGTCATGCGGCATGATGTAGTCGACCGATAGCGCGCCATGCCAGTCGAGCGCACGGCCGACCTCTTCGACAAAGCCGCGCACCTGCGACTGGTTCACACTCTCCTTGATCGCCTCGCCGCCGCCGACGCCGGCCGCGACCTGCCGGTAGGCATGGAAGCCGAGCATCCGGCCGCGGCAAAACACCGACTGCGCCTTCTCGGTGGTACCGGCGATGAGGTCCTGCACCAGCACCTCGTCCGCGAAGGCATCGCCTGCCGTCAGATGACGCAACGCGTCTTCGAGATCGCCCGCATGGCGCACGAACCAGATGCCGCGGCTCGCCGTGCCGACCGAGGTTTTGACGACCGCCGGAAAGCGGATGGCAGCGCGCAGCGCCTGCGCGGATTTGACGATCTCCGTCTGTGGCTGCGGCAGCTTCAATTGATTGAGTAGCCGCGAAAACCCGGCCTTGCTGTGCGCGGTGCGATAACTTTCGAAACCCGGCAGCGCCAAACCGATCCGGCCCTCCAGACGAGGCCTTACCCGCGCGAACAGAAACCCCTGCTCATGCGTCGGCAACAGCACATCGAAACGGCCGGTCCCGATCAGCCGTTCGACAAGGGCGAGATACCCGGCAGGATCGGTCCGCAGTCCCGGGCAATGGTGAAATTTTCGGACGAAGCGCGAGAACCGCGCGACGCACCAAAGCGAGGGATCGCAGACCTCGATGTGATGGCCCGACAAGCCCAGAATCGTGATGGCTTCGCGGGCAGAGGTGCTGGAACCTTCGGACACCAGCACCCGGAGCGGTCTTACGGGATCAGGCATGTCAGATCATTGCCGCGCCCGGCCGTCCTTGTCGCTGGCTTTAGTGACGCATTGGCTGCGTCTGACGGCCGCGCCGGGGCAGCCATGCAGCGGCATTCATGGACAAATAACCGCCAGCCTATATTTTCACCGAAGCCCCGCCGGGCCGCTAATCACACGGAATTCCAGATCTGACATGGTCGATATTCTCGCCGCACCGCAGCAAACAAAGGCGGACAGTTCGCTGCGCACGTTGACGGCGATTTCGATCGCGCACTGGGTCAGCCATTTCCATCTGTTCGTGCTGCCGATGCTGTTTCCGTACCTGAAGGCGCAACTCGGCGTCGGCTATATCGAGCTCGGCTTCGCTCTGACCGTGTTCGGCCTGGTGTCCGGCCTGACCCAGGCGCCGATCGGCTACCTCGCCGACCATATCGGCGCCCGAAAGGTGCTGCTGATCGGCCTCACCGTCGGAGGCCTGGCGCTGATCCTGCTCGGCCTGCATCTGAGCTACACCTCGCTGATCCTCTGCGCCGCGCTGCTCGGTCTCGCCAACAGCGTCTATCACCCCTGCGATTACGCGATCCTGTCGGCGCATATGGACGTCAGGCGGATGGGTCGCGCGTTTTCGATCCACACCTTTGCGGGTTTCGTCGGCGGCGCGGTGGCGCCCGCGATCATGGCCGCCCTGGTCGCAACCGTCGGCGGCCTCGGCGCGCTGATCGTGGCGGGCGCGGTCGGCCCGCTGGTGGCGTTGCTGTTGATCGCCGTCGGCATTCCCGATGCCAGTTCGGCCGATCGCGGCAGCGACGGCGCCGCGGCGTCGAAGCAAAACATCCTGACGCCAGCCATCATCGTGCTGACGATCTTCTTCATGCTGCTCGGCCTGTCGAATGCCGGCATCAACAATTTCGGCGTCGTCGCGCTGATGACCGGTTATGACGTGACGTTCTCGGCCGCCAACATCGCGCTGACCGCGTTTCTGGGCGCCAGTGCGGCCGGCGTGCTCGCGGGCGGTTATCTCGCCGACCGCACCAGCCGCCACGGCCAGGTCGCCGCCGCGTGCTTCGGCGTCAACGCCGTCATCATCACCATCATCGCCACTGTCAGTCTGCCAACAGCCGTGCTGACCGCGGCGATGGCACTTGCTGGCTTCCTCGGTGGCGTCATCGCGCCGTCGCGCGACATGCTGGTCCGCAACGCGGCCCCTCCCGGCGCTGCCGGCCGCGCTTTCGGCATCGTCTCCACCGGATTCAATTTCAGCGGCATCTTGAGCCCGCTGCTGTACGGCTGGATCATGGACCAGAGCATGCCGCATTGGGTGTTCGGCGCCTCCGTCGTCTTCATGGTGCTGACGGTCGTGCTGGCGCTGGTCACCGACCGCAAGCCGGCGGGAACGGGTTAGCGTCTAAAAGGCTCTTTTTGACGCGTTTTCTTCGCGCGAACCGGTATCCACTTCGCTCGAAAACGCTATGGCCTAACGCATTCCAGAGCCTCATCCCGGGCGGTTGACAGCCTGCCGGGACGTCCGATGATGCGGCAACAAAACAGAACCGGGATGGAACGCCATGACCTCGACTCCTGATCTCGTGATCCGCGGCGGCAACATTGCCGACGGCAAGGGCGGCGACCTCTACGAGGCCGACGTCGCGATCACCGGCGGCCGCATCGCCGAGGTCGGCAAGGTCGCCGGCAAAGGCAAGGAAGAGATCGACGCCCGGGGCAAACTGGTCACGCCCGGCTTCGTCGACGTTCACACCCATTATGACGGCCAGGTCGCCTGGAGCCAGGACATCACGCCGTCGTCGCAGAACGGCGTCACCACCGCGATCATGGGCAATTGCGGCGTCGGTTTCGCGCCGTGCCGTCCGGCCGACCACGTCCGGCTGATCCAGTTGATGGAAGGCGTCGAGGATATTCCCGAGCCGGTGCTGAGCGCCGGCATTCCCTGGGCCTGGGAGAGTTTTCCGGAATACATGGAATGGCTGTCAAAGCGAAACTTCGACATCGACGTTGGCGCACAACTGCCGCACGCCGCACTCCGCGTCTACGTGATGGGCGAACGCGGCGCGCGCCGCGATCCCTCCACGCCCGAGGACAACAGAGCGATGGCGGCCCTGGCGGGCGATGCGGTCCGCGCCGGCGCGCTCGGCTTTTCGACCTCGCGCACGCTGAACCACCGCACCTCGACCGGCGATTTCACGCCGACGCTGAAGGCCGGCGAGGATGAACTGACCGCGATCGCAGCCGCGATGCATGCCCAGGGCCGCAGCGTATTGCAATTCGTGCTCGATCTCTCGACCATCAACGAAGACCTGCCGATGATGCTGCGGGTGGCGGAGAACACCAAAATCCCGGTGACGTTCTCGATCACGCAGAACGACAAGGAGCCGCAGCGCTGGCGCAAGACGTTCGACATCATCAAGGACGCTTCCGCGCGCGGCCTCAACATCACCGCGCAAATTCCGGCCCGCCCGGTCGGGCT
>JAIEPP010000589.1 GCA_019748335.1 Xanthobacteraceae bacterium | reverse complement strand
GGGGGAAAACCTGTTTTCCGGGCTCAATCTGCCGGAGCTTGGTTATGCCAGTGTCGAGAGCGTCGCCGGCGCGAATGCCACCCACGTCACTGCCGTGCGGCGGTCGCTATAGGCCGTCACGGGGGGACCTAATACCCCCGCTTGCGATCGACGACATTCTCCAGCGCGCCGCCGGCTTCAAACCGTTCGATCTGACGCGCGACATATTTCGAGATCTCGTCCGGATCGGTGTCAGCGGCGTTGTGCGGGGTCAGCACCACCTTCGGATGGGTCCAGAACCGGCTGTCTGATGGCAACGGTTCGGTGGCGTAAACGTCGAGCGAGGCGCCGCCGAGCGTGCCGTCGTCGAGGCTTTGCAAGATATCTTTCTCGTTCTGCAAGCCGCCGCGGCCGGCATTGATCAGCACCGGCGCACCCATCGGACTGTTGCGGTTCAGCTTGGTGAAGAGGTCACGGTTGAGGACGTGCCGCGTCTGTGGCGTCAGCGGCAGTAGGCAGACCAGGATGTCGGTCCGTCGCAAAAACGGTTCGATCTGTGCCGCACCGTGAACGCAATCGATGCCGGCGATCTGTTTCGGGCTTCGGCTCCAGCCGGCGACGCGAAAGCCCATGCGCTTCAGCGCGTCGGCGGCATCGGCGCCGAGCGCGCCCAGTCCCATCACCCCGACCGAGATCGCGCCGGCCGCCCATTGCGGTTTCGGTGCCCAGCGTTTGGCGCGCTGCGAGTCCCGCAAGTACAACTCCTGCCGATGGTGCATCAATACGTGCAGCACGACATATTCCGTCATCCGTTCGGTCAGATCGGAGACGGCGACGCGCACCAGCGGCACATCCGGCAGTGACGTGTCCGCCATCAGCGCATCGACGCCGGCGCCGAGATTGAAGATGACGCGCAGGTTGGGGAACGCGGCGAGCTCACCCGGATGTGGTTTCCACACCGCGGCGTAGTGCACCTCGGCCGGGTCGAATGTTGCTTCCGGCAACTGCAGCACGCGTCGGTCCGGGCAGACCTCGTCGAACCGGCTTTTCCATCGCACCGGCGACCAGTTTTCGGTCCCGCCATGCACCAGCAGCGCGAGCGCACCCTTGTTCATTGTCATTTCCTTCGGAGCGTTATTCAGCGTGAGCTGTATCACATAAGGGATTTAACCAATCCCCTAGTATCGCTTCATCAAACAACAGGAGACTTCACATGCGCAAACTGATCCTGATTTCTGCTTTCGTCCTCGCTTCGGTTTCCGGCTCGATTTCGGCGCAGGCCGGCGACAGCCGTAGCCTGATCCTGGCGGCCAATGACACGCCGGCGGCGAGCACCACCGCTCCGGCCACCGCGTCCACCGCCACGACGGCGCCGGAAACCACCGCGGCTGACACCGCGACCTCGAAGAAGCAGGCTTCGAAATCCCAGAAGAAGCCCCAGGCCCGCCGCGAGACCGACGAACAGAAGGCCCGCCGGATTGCTTCGAAGTACGGCGTCTACTGGTAATCTGCACATTCGCGATTGTCGCGGTGGTTGTTCTGGCCGGCTTTGTCCTGACAGAACCATCACCGCGACGTTGGCCGGCCCAAGGCCGAGGCCACCCCATGAAAACGTTCAGGAACGTCATCTTCATTCTCTGTGTGTGCAGCCTTTGTTCCAAGGCCGTCATGCACACCTGGCGGCATTTCAATCCAGCGCCGGCCGTGATCGTCGGTCCCTGATCCCGGCCGGAACCGGCTACGAAATTACTTTCACAGCGCTGTCGGCCCCGGGCATACTCGTTCGTCATCAAGACAACGGAGATGCCTGAGCGCCATGCTGTACGCCATCCTTTGCTATCACGACGAAGACCATGTCGGGTCCTGGACCAAGGAACAGGACGCCGCGGTCATGAGCAAGCTTGCCGTCGTGCAGGACAAGCTGACCAAGCAGGGCCGGCTCGGCCCGGTGGCGCGGCTGTTGCCGACCACGGCGGCGACCACCTTGCGCAAGGACGATCCGCCGGTCGTTCTCGACGGCCCGTTTGCCGAAACCAAGGAGCAGCTGCTCGGCTTCTATGTCGTCGACTGCAACAACCTCGACGAGGCGCTCGACGTTGCCCGCGATCTCGCCAAGGTCAATCCGGGCGGCGCCTACGAGATCCGCCCGGTCGGCATGTTCACGCCGGGGAGTATTGCGACGTGACCGACACTGCCTGGATCGATAATGCGCTGACCTCGGCGCGTCCCCAGGCGGTCGGCGCGCTGCTGCGCTATTTCCGCAACCTCGACACCGCCGAGGAAGCCTTCCAGAACGCCTGCCTGCGCGCGCTGAAAAGCTGGCCGCAAAACGGCCCGCCGCGCGATGCCGCGGCGTGGCTGATCATGGTCGGGCGCAATGTCGCGATCGACGATATCAGGCGCGGCAAGAAACAAGCACCGTTGCCCGAGGACGAGGCGATCTCCGATCTCGACGACGCCGAGGAGGCGCTTGCCGAACGGCTCGACGGCTCGCATTACCGCGACGATATCTTGCGGCTGTTGTTCATCTGCTGCCATCCGGAGTTGCCGGCGACGCAACAGATCGCGTTAGCGCTGCGGGTCGTCTCCGGTTTGACCGTCAAGCAGATCGCGCGCGCCTTCCTGGTCTCGGAAGCCGCGATGGAACAGCGCATCACGCGAGCGAAGGCGCGCGTCGCCGAGGCCAACGTGCCGTTCGAAACGCCCGATGCGGTGGCGCGCGCCGAGCGGCTCGCGGCGGTCGCCGCCATGATCTATCTCATTTTCAACGAGGGCTATTCGGCCAGCGGCGATACCGCCGAAATCCGCAAGCCGCTGTGCGAGGAGGCGATCCGCCTGGCGCGGCTGTTGCTGCGGCTGTTCCAGAGCGAGGCGGAGATCATGGGGCTGACGGCGCTGTTGCTGCTGCAACATGCCCGTGCCGAGGCAAGGTTCGATAGCGATGGCGCGGTAATCTTGCTGGACGATCAGGACCGCACGCGATGGAACCAAAAGATGATCGCCGAGGGGCTGGCGCTGATCGACAAGGCGATGCGGCATCGCCGCACCGGGCCCTATCAGATCCAGGCCGCGATCGCGGCATTGCATGCCCGCGCCGCAACGCCCGAGGAGACCGACTGGACCCAAATCGATCTCTTGTATGGCGCGCTCGAAATCATGCAGCCGTCGCCGGTGGTGACCCTGAATCGCGCGGTCGCGGTCTCCAAGGTGCGGGGCGCGGAGGCCGCGCTCGACATGATCGAGCCGCTGGCGTCGCAGCTGTCGAACTACTTTCATTTCTTCGGCGTGCGCGGCGCCTTCCTGATGCAACTCGGCCGCAACGACGAGGCGGCTGTCGCCTTCGACCGCGCCATCGCGCTCGCCAATACCTCTGCCGAAGCCGCCCACATCCGCATGCATCTCGACCGCCTCCAGCGCGACAACCAGCCCCGCGACGTGACAGCGGGGAAGTAGACCCAAGATCTATCAGCTCGTCATGGCCGGGCTTGACCCGGCCATCCACGTCTTTCTGACTGCCGCTTCGACGAGGCGTGGATGCCCGGGTCAAGCCCGGGCATGACGAGCTGAATAATTTTCGTCCACTACTGTCGGAATCCTCTCCCGTCGTTCGTCTAGGTACCGAGCAGCCATTCAAGACAACGGGAGCCAGCCATGACAGATATCGCCGAGACCATGTCGGTTTCGAACTTATCGCGCGCGGCCGGTCGCATCCTGAGCGGCCTGGTCATCGTGTTTTTGCTGTTCGACGGCGCCATCAAGCTGGTGCCGTGGCCCGTCGTCACGGACACGATGGACAAGATGGGCTTTGGCTCCAGCGAAACGCTGGCGCGAAGCCTCGGCGTCATCACCATCGTCTGCACCGTGCTGTATTCGATACCGCCGACCTCGATCCTCGGCGCGATCCTGCTGACCGGCTATCTCGGTGGGGCAATGGCGTCGCATGTGCGGATTGGCAGTCCGCTGTTCACCCACACGCTGTTCGGACTGTATCTCGGTCTCATGCTATGGGGCGGTCTGTGGCTGCGCGACCGTCGTCTGCGCACGCTGATTCCCTTTCATCGCTGATTTGTTCCAGAATTATTCACCCAACCGGAGTCCGACATGTCCGAAGTCATTGCCGTCATCGCGGTCATCCTGGCGGTTGCCATCGCCGTGGTGCTGATTCTCGCCGCGACCAAGCCTGGCCGTTTTAGCGTCCGCCGCGAAACCACGGTGAGGGCGCCAGCGGAAAAAATATTTCCGCTGATCAACGATTTTCACCAATGGGTCACATGGTCGCCCTGGGAACACCGGGATCCCGCACTGAAGCGCAGCTATAGCGGCGCGGAGAGCGGCAAGGGCGCGGTCTATGGCTGGGAGGGCAACAGCAGTGTCGGTTCCGGCCGCATGGAAATTCTGGAAAGCTCGGCGCCGTCGAAGATCGCCATCAAGCTCGACTTCATCAAGCCGTTCGAGGGCCACAACACCGCCGAGTTCACAATGCTGCCGCAGGGCGATGGCACGCATGTCATCTGGGTGATGCACGGTCCGGCGCCGTTCATCAACAAGGTGATGCAGGTGTTCATGAACCTCGACAAGATGATCGGTAGAGATTTCGAGGCCGGTCTCGCCAGCCTGAAACAACTTACCGAGAAATAAACCGTCCGGCGCCAGTGACCCAAGGAGTCAACGATGCAAATCAATCCCTACCTGTTCTTCGACAGCAATTGCGAGGCGGCGTTCAAGTTCTACGAAAAGGTGCTCGGCGGCAAGATCGAGCTGATGCTGCGTAACTCGGAGGGGCCACCCGAGATGGGGACCGCGCCGGAACGCATGCAGAAGATCATGCATGCCCGGATGTCGATCGACGGCGAGGTGCTGATGGCGTCTGATGCGCCGCCAAGCCATTTCCAGAAGGCACAGGGGTTTGCAGTATCCATCACCGTCAACGATCCCGCCGAGGCCGAACGCAAGTTCAAGGCGCTGCTGGAGGGCGGCAGCATCAACATGCCGTTCGGCAAGACCTTCTTCTCGAAGGGCTTTGGCATGGGCGTCGATCAGTTCGGCATTCCCTGGATGGTGAACTGCCCGCTGGAAGATTGACGCGCTATCGGCACGTCGGATAGATCGCGGCGAGTTCCCTGCCGCGCAACAGCAACAGCCGCGATGTCAATCCGCCGCGGCGGCTGATCCAGCTGCGCACCGGGGCCGGGTAGGTCTCCAGCACCGCCTGCGAGGCTTCTGGTTCGGCATAGATCCGTCCGCGGCGGTCGATCGAGCGTGCGGCATGAAAGCCGAGCACCGCGCGGCGTGTCACGCAGATGCGCCCGTTCGGCACCGTGCTCAGCACCAGCGTGCAGGCCGACAGGCACGGCCCGTCAATCACGACCCGTTCACCGGATTCGCGGACGCGTTCGAACAGGTCGAGGAACGGGCCGACCTGCCCGCCGGGGCTGGCGAGAATGCGCACTTCCGCCCGCACCGGTACGCCTGCGACGTATAACGATGCTGCGATCAAGAACGCTTTCATCACCGCCATTCGCATGCGCGGCTCCCTGTGCTTACTGTTCCGCTGACTTAGGTACGCTCGCGCGCGCAACAAGGCTTCTTCAATCGCTCGCGCCGGAAACGCCGGCTTCGGCAAAGGTCGCCATTCCGTTGTGGCAGGCCAGCGCCGCGCGCAGCAGCAGGATCGCGACACCAGCGCCGGAAGCCTCACCGAGCCGCATGTCGAGATCGAGCAGCGGATCGAGCGCGAGCTCGCGCAGCAGATCGCGATGGCCTGATTCGGCGGAGACGTGCCCGGCGCGGCAATGATCCAGCATGCCGGGCGCAAGGCGCGCCAGCGGCAGCACCGCCGATGTCGCCACAAAGCCGTCGAGCAGTACCGGGACGCGGCGCTGTCGTGCGGCAAGCACGGCGCCCGATATCGCCGCGAGCTCGCGGCCGCCGAGCGCGGCGGCCACCGCCAGCGGATCACCAAGAATACCGCGATGAAAACCGAGCGCAGCCTCGATTGTCGCGCGCTTGCGCGACAACCCGTCATCGTCAACGCCGGTGCCGCGGCCGGCCCAGCGGCCGCCGCCGCCGAGCAGTGCCGCGCACAGCGTCGCCGCCGTCGTGGTATTGGCAATTCCCATTTCGCCGACCACCAGCAGATCGCAATCCTCAGTCACCGCACGATAGCCGGTGTCGATTGCGTCGAGGAAATCTTCCGCGTCCATCGCCGCCGCTAACGTGAAATCGCGGGTCGGCCGCTCGAGTTCGAGCGGCACCACGCGCAATTCGGCGCCGGCCAGTGTGGCGATCTGGTTGATCGCCGCCCCGCCGGCGGTGAAATTCGCCACCATCTGCGCGGTGACTTCAGGCGGAAACGCCGAGACTCCGCGCGCGGCGACGCCGTGGTTGCCGGCAAAGACGGCGATGGTGACGCGGTCGAGCCGCGGCATTTCCCGGGCCTGCCATTGCGCCAGCCAGACCGCGAGTTCTTCGAGGCGGCCGAGGCTTCCCGGCGGTTTTGTGAGGTTTTGCTGCCGGAGTGAGGCCGCCTCGGCGGCTTTCGGATCGCCCCCGGGCAGATCGCGACAGAAGCCGCGTATGTCGTCAAGACTGTTAAACCGCATGCGATTTCCCTACAACGTGACCCGAAATGCAAACCGGTTTCCCGGGCAAGACCGTGCCTGGACAGCCGAGCGGGCCGCACGCCAAAGCAATTCCTAAAACAATTTTCTGGGCGCTACCATGAACGAATGGCTCGACGATTTCAAAATGGCTGTCGGCTTCCTGACGCGGCTGCCGGTGCCGCATCCGGAAGGCGAACGAGCGAATTTCGCGCGGGCGTACCGGATGTTTCCCGTGGTGGGCGCCCTGATCGGCGCGGCGATCGGGCTGTTCTGCCTCGCGCTGCGGCAGCTCGGTGTGCCTGATCTGGTGGCGGCGGCGCTGGCGCTCGGCGCCGGTGCGCTCTTGACCGGCGCGCTGCACGAGGATGGCCTTGCCGATGTCGCCGACGGGTTCGGCGGCGGCCGGGATATCGACGCCAAGCTCGCGATCATGCGCGACAGCCGGCTCGGCACCTACGGCGCCATGGCCCTGCTGGTGAGCTTTGCGACCAGGCTGGCCGCGCTGGCTGCGATCCCGGATGGCTATGTCGTGCCAGGCCTGATGGCAGCGCATGCGCTGGCGCGCGGCGTGCTGCCGGCGATGGCATTGAATCTGCCCTATGCACGGCCGGACGGATTGGCTCGCAATGGCGGCCAGCCTGATGCGACGGTGGCCGTGATCGCAGCCGCACTGGCGCTGCTGATCGCGTTGGTGGCGCTGGGCTGGACCGCTGCGCTGTGGGCCGCGCTCCTGGCCGGCGTGAGCGGCTTCGTGATGGCGCGGCTGGCGTTGCGGCAGATCGGCGGCCAGACCGGCGACGTGCTGGGCGGCGCCGAGCAGGTGGCGGAGACCGCGATCCTGGTTCTGCTCGCCGCCAAGCTGGCGCAGGCGTGATGAGCGTTGCGACACAGCTGTGGCTGATCCGTCATGCGCCGGTCGATGGCCCGCGCGGCGTCATTCACGGCGCCGATGCGCCGGCCGATCTCGGCGATGTCGCCGCCTTTGCCGCGCTGAAGGCGCGATTGCCGGCCAATGCGCTTGCCGTTTGCAGTCCGGCTCGGCGTACGCGGGAAACGGCCCGCATGCTTAAACTCGATCCGATCGATGAGCCGGATTTTGCCGAACAGGATTTTGGCGACTGGACCGGCCGACTTCACAATGATCTCGAAGTCGAACTCGGCGCCGCCTACCGAAACTTCTGGCAATCGGCCGCCGGCAACCGGCCGCCCGGCGGCGAGAGTTTTGCGGATCAGATTGAACGCGCCAGACGAGGCCTCGCGCGTTTGCCCGCCGGCGACGCCGTGCTGGTCGTGCATTCCGGCACCATCCGCGCGCTGCTCGCCATCGCCCTCGATCTCGCGCCTGATCACGCGTTGCGCTTCGTGATCGATCCGCTGTCGCTGACCCGGATCGATCGGCTCGAAAGCGGCTGGAGGGTGATTGGGGTGAATTGGCGCTAGCGGGTTTTCGCTCTCCCGCTGCACTTTCTTACCTCTCCCGCTTGCGGGGGAGGTCGACGCGCTCGTAGA
>JAIEPP010000679.1 GCA_019748335.1 Xanthobacteraceae bacterium | reverse complement strand
AAGTCAGGCTCGATGCCGGTGGTGTCGCAATCCATCACGAGGCCGATGGTGCCGGTCGGCGCCACCACGGTGGTCTGCGCGTTGCGGTAGCCGTTGAGTTCGCCGAGCTCGAGCGCCTGGTCCCAGGCGGCTTTCGCGTGGGTGACGATATCGGCCTGCGGGCAGGAGGCGTGGTCGAGCGGCACCGGGCTCACCGCCAGCGCCTCATAGCCGCGGCTCTCGCCATGCGCAGCGCGACGGTGATTGCGGATCACCCGCAGCATGTGCGCGGCGTTCTTCTTGTAGCCCGGGAAGGTGCCGAGCTCGCCGGCCATCTCCGCCGATGTCTTGTAGGAGATGCCGGTCATCACAGCGGTCAAGGCGCCGCACAGCGCGCGGCCTTCCTTCGAGTCATACGACAGGCCCATGGTCATCAGGAGACCGCCGATGTTGGCAAAGCCGAGGCCGAGCGTGCGGAACTCGTAGGAGAGTTCGGCAATCGCGCGCGACGGGAATTGGGCCATCATGACCGAGATTTCCAGCACCACGGTCCAGAGCCGGCACAGATGCTCGTAGGATTCGACGTCGAACCGCTTGGTCGTGGTCGAATAGAACGTGATCAGGTTGGCGGAGGCGAGGTTGCAGGCGGTGTCGTCCAGGAACATGTATTCCGAGCACGGATTGGAGGCGCGGATGTCGCCGGACGCCTTGCAGGTGTGCCAGTCGTTCATGGTGGTGTTGAAGTGCAGGCCGGGATCGGCCGAGGCCCAGGCGGCGTGGCCGATCTTTTCCCAGAGGTCGCGCGCCTTGAGGGTCTTCGTCACCTTCTTGTTGGTGCGGCCGATCAGGTCCCAGTTGCCGTCGGTCTCGACCGCGCGGAGGAAATCGTCCTTCAGCGACACCGAGTTGTTCGAGTTCTGGCCGGATACCGTGAGATAGGCTTCCGAATCCCAGTCGGTGTCGTAGGTCGGGAAGTCGATCTCCTTGTAGCCCTGCTTGGCGAACTGGATCACCCGCTTGATGACGTTGTCGGACACCAGCGCGCGCCGCGCGAGCTTGATTTCGCGACGGAGGGCAGGGTTCTTCTCGGGGTCGAAGCAGTCGTCGCCCGAACCTTCGCAATTGACGCAGGCCTTCAGCACGGCCTTCAGGTGCTTCTGGTTGATCTTGGAGCCGGTAACCAGCGCCGCAACCTTCTGCTCCTCCTTCACCTTCCAGTCGATATAGGTCTCGATGTCCGGGTGGTCGGCGTCGACCACGACCATCTTGGCCGCACGTCGGGTGGTGCCGCCGCTCTTGATCGCGCCGGCCGCGCGGTCGCCGATCTTGAGGAAGCTCATCAGGCCGGAGGAACGGCCGCCGCCGGACAGCTTTTCGCCTTCGCCGCGCAGGCGCGAGAAGTTCGAGCCGGTGCCGGAGCCGTATTTGAACAGGCGGGCTTCACGGACCCAGAGGTCCATGATGCCGCCCTCGTTGACGAGGTCGTCACCGACGCCCTGGATGAAGCAGGCATGCGGCTGCGGATGCTCGTAGGCTGACTTCGATTTCGTCAGCTTGCCGGTGAAGGGATCGACATAATAGTGGCCCTGGCCGGGGCCATCGACGCCGTAGGCCCAGTGCAGGCCGGTGTTGAACCACTGCGGCGAATTCGGCGCGACCATCTGCTTGGCCAGCATGAAGCGCAGCTCGTCGAAGAACGCCTGCGCGTCTTCTTCCGACGAGAAGTACTTGCCCTTCCAGCCCCAATAGGTCCAGCAGCCGGCGAGGCGGTCGAACACCTGTTTTGCGCTGAGTTCGCTGACATAGCGCTCGTTCTCGGGCAGGGAGGCCAATGCTTCCGTGTCGGGCACCGAGCGCCACAGCCACGACGGCACGGTCTCTTCCTCGACCTTCTTCAGGCGGGCGGCGACGCCGGCCTTGCGGAAATACTTTTGCGCCAGGACGTCGGAGGCGACCTGCGACCAGAACTGGGGGACCTCGACGTTTTCGAGCCGGAACACGATCGAACCATCGGGGTTACGGATCTCCGATGTCGTCAATCTGAAATCAATGCCAGCGTAAGGTGACTGGCCGGAAGTGGTGTTGCGCCGTTCGATTCGCATAGGTCGTGCCCCGTCTCTTATTTGACCGGACCGCATCTGGCGGACCCGGATGTTATTCCCTCGGCGGTTTCCCTGACCATGGCTGCTTTCGACAACCCTGATCCCGTATCCGCAGCTCAACCGGTTGACCCGGCCCAGTTTCTCGCCAGCCCTGACCGGTGCGCCCACCGGCCTGACTTGCGGCACCGCCTGACGACCCCAATCCGGGTCTTTCCAGGCCGTGCATCCAACGCCCCCAAACAACGCCCAAACGCTTTACTCAAACGCGCCATCCGGACCTGTTCCGGCCGGTTTCCGGCGCCTCAAAACCCCGACAACCCCCAGGAAAACGCCTGAAAATTGCGGGCAGAACAGCCTTCGCCCGTTGCCTCTACCGGCTGTTGGCGTGGTGTTTCTGGTGCCCTTTTTGGGAGTGATCCGCAGGACCCAAACACGCGCCCGCCGAACACCCCGAAACTAGGACGACTCCTTTGCACCCGTCAAGAACTAGTACGAGTTCCTGAATCAAATACTAAATATGGTGGAAAGAGGGGGATAACAGGGGGCATGGCGCGCCTCTGATGCCGGCAAGTATCAGTGAGTCCTCAGGGATTCCCAAGGAGAAAAAATCTTTCAAACGCTGTGCAGCGAAGCTGCACCCGCTGTTCACAGGGCAGCTATATTTTCGGGTTCCGGGATTGCACTGGGGAGACTCACGTAAGGCTACGGCCAAGGGGAGGGCTGGCATGCCCGCGCACCCATGGTCGCGGGCCCGGAACCACGGCACAAGGGCGTCCCGATTCTCGCAGGTCCCTCCATGACCCAACCGCCATCCCCGACCGCGCCCGCGCGGATCGCGCCCGCCGGTCTGATGTTCCTCGCCATCACCTCGGTGGGCTGGGGGTTCAATTGGCCGGTAACAAAATACCTGCTGAGCGAGCTGCCGGTGCTGACCTTTCGCGGCGTCACCGGGGTGATCGGGGCGCTGCTGCTGGCCGCCGTCGCGGTGGCGATGGGGCAGAGTCTCCGGGTCGAGCGCCGGTTGTGGCCGCGGCTGTTGCTGGCGGCGTTGCTCAACGTCACCGGCTGGATGGTGCTGATGGGGCTGGCGCTGTTGTGGCTGCCGGCGAGCGAAGCGGCGCTGATCGCCTACACCATGCCGGTCTGGGCCTCGCTGCTGGCCTGGCCGGTGCTCGGCGAGCAGCCGACATGGCTGCGCAGCGTGGCGCTGGTGATGGCCTTTGCAGGGCTCGCCGTGATCATGGGCGGCAACGGCTTTTCGGCCAGTGCCGCCAAGCTGCCGGGCATCCTGATGGCACTGACGGGGGCCATCGGTTTTGCGCTCGGCACCGTGCTCGCCAAGAAACTGCCGCTGCAACTGCCGCCGATCCCGGCCGCGGCCTGGCAGATCGGGCTCGGCTGTCTGCCGGTCGCGGTCGCCGGCCTCCTGATCGAGACCACGCATCTCGAAAAAGTCAGCCAACTCGGCAGCTGGCTATTGGCCTATTCGATCCTGATCCAGTTCTGCATCGCCTATGTCAGCTGGTTTGCAGCACTGGCCCGGCTGCCGGCCTCGGTGGCGGCGATCGGCACCATGGCGGTGCCCGTGATCGGCGTGGTCGCATCGGCCTTCGCGCTGGACGAACCGCTGGGGCTGACCCAGATCGTGGCGCTGGCGTTCACGCTGGCCGGCGTTGTGCTCGCGACGCGGTCGTGAACCCATAGCGCTTTCAAGCGAAGTGGGTACCGGTTCGCGTGAAGAAAACGCGTCAACCGAGCGTGCCATTCTACTTTGCATGGGGTTGTTTTCGCGATTTTGTGTTTGGCCGCTCCAGAGCATCCGGATCTGCTGTGCTGGCGTTTGCGGCGGAGGCTTCAGGCTGCGTCCTTCAGCGCGCGGCGGATCATCTCGGCGAGCCCGGACATACGATAGGGCTTGGTCAGCAGCAGCACGCCGGGGTCGAGCCGGCCCTGATGCACGATCGCATTGTCGGAATAGCCGGAGGTATAAAGCACTTTCGTGCCCGGCCGGCGTTTTGTCACTTCCTCCGCGAGTTGGCGGCCGGTCATGCCGCCGGGCAGGATCACGTCGGTGAACAGCAGATCGAACGGCTCGCCAGTGTCGATGATTGCTATCGCCGCCGGGCCGTCGGCCGCGGCCAGCGTCCGGTAGCCGAGACTTTGCAGTTGCGTGCAGACAAAGTTGCGCACCAGCGCATCGTCTTCCACCACGAGGATGGTCTCGTCGCCGCGCTGGGGCGTGGCGACCGCCGAGGTCGTGGCCGCGGCCTGGCCGCGCCCCGGCGGCAGATACAGCCTGATGGTGGTGCCGTGGCCGAGCTCGCTGTAAATCTTGATGTGTCCGCCCGACTGCCTGACGAAGCCGTAGACCATGCTCATGCCGAGCCCGGAGCCCTTGCCGACGTCCTTGGTGGTGAAAAACGGTTCGAACACCTGGTCCTGAACCTCCTTGGACATGCCGGTGCCGGTGTCGGTGACCGCGAGCATCACGTACCCGCCCGGCGATACGTCCGGGTTGGCCTGCGCATAGGCCTCATCCAGCACCACGTTGCGGACCTCCAGCAACAGCTTGCCGCCATCAGGCATCGCGTCGCGGGCGTTGATCGCCATGTTGAGCAGCGCGTTCGCAAGCTGCGAAGCGTCGATATGCGAGGTCGCCACCTCCTGCTCGAGGATCGAGTTGATCTCGATCTGCTCGCCGAGCGTCGGGCGAAGCAGCTTGGCGATATCGAGCACGGTGCTGTTGATGTCGACATCGCGCGGCTGCAACGGCTGGCGGCGGGCGAAGGCGAGCAGATGCTGGATCAGCTCGCTGCAGCGTTCCGCAGCCTGGTCGATCACCTCGGCGGTCTTTTGCAGCGTCGGCTGGTGCGCAAGGCCCGCGACCAGGGTTTCGGTGGTGCCGGTGATCACGGTCAGCATGTTGTTGAAGTCGTGCGCGACGCCGCCGGTGAGCTTGCCGAGGGCGTCGAGCTTCTGCGACTGCAGCAACTTGCGTTCGGTTTCGCGCCACAGCGAAATGTCATGATAGACCAGCGCCGCGCCGCTGATGGCGCCGGTAGCGTCGCGCAGCGGCCGGCCGCTGACCACGAGATGCAGCGGGGCGCGGTCGTCGGCGGGGCGGATGAAGATTTCCTGCTCGTCGAACGGTTCGCCGCGCAACACCCTGGTCGACGGCATTTCATCGACCGTCAGCCTGGTCGAACCGTCGGCGCGGTAGGCGACGCTCAACCTTCTCAAATCCCGCACGTGCATGCGCGGCCGATAGCGCAGCATGGTTTCCGCGGCTGGGTTGGCCAGCAGGATCTCGCCCTTGGCGTCGAGGACGAGCACGGCCTCGGCAATGCTGTTGAAGGTATTTTGCAGCACCGCGGTCGAATGACGGAGCTCTTCGTGGGCGGCGACGAGATGCCCGGTGCGCTCGGCGACCGCGGCCTCCAGCGCCTCGTTGGCGGCCTTGCTGGCGGACAGCGAGTCCTGCAGTTGCCGGCGCGAGCGATGCGTCGACAAGGTCAGCGCAGTCGCCAGAATCAGGATCAGCGCGACGCCGGCAAGGTCGATCACCAGCAGGAACCGACCATTGGTCTTGGATCTTTCGCCTTGATCCGCCAGCCGCCGCCGCTCTTCGGCGACCGCCTTGTCGAAATTCGCATTGATGGCGTTGACGACGCTGAAGCCTTCGGCGCGCGCCGCCGTCGCAATCACCGCCGCGGTATCGCCGGCCGACCGCAGCCGCAGCATTTCGTCGCTGATGGCCAGGCGGCGCGCGATCAGCGCCCGGGTTTCCTCGAACAGTCGGGCTTGCCCAGGATTGTCCCGCACCGCTTCAATCAGCTCGGCCATCTTCGCCGACACCCGGCCGGCGACGTCGCGATAGAGGCTTTCGATCTCGGCGTTCGGCGTCAGCATGAACCGGCCGGACGAGGTTTCGGCGCGGTGCACCAAAACCCTGACATCGGAGATTTGCTTCAGGACGTTGATGGAATGGTCGGCCAGCGCGGTGTCGGAACGCGACTTCAGTTCCAGACTGACGGACGCGGCGCTCATCATCAGCAGGACCGCCAGGCCGATTCCGAGGATGACGCGCTGCAGTGGCATTCCCAGTCTTTATTTCACGAGTTCGAGAAACGCTCAGAAGCTGTCGGTTTGTTGAGGCATTCGTTGATCGTGGTCAACAGCGCGCTTGGCGTGAACGGCTTGCGCAGGCAGCATGCCGCGCCGAGTTCGATCGTCATCCGCAGGAAATCCGGCGCGCGCTCGGTATTGGCGAAGGCGTAGCCCGACATCGCAACGATCGGCACATCAGGCATGCGCTCATGAAACATCCGGATTGATTCGAAGCCGCGCATATGCGGCATGAAAACGTCGATCAGCATCACGTCGAAATGGGATGATTCGAGGGCGCGCATTCCGGCTTCACCGCCGTCGGCGACGGTGACCTCGAAACCCTGGCGCGTCAGACAGAGCTCGATGGCGACACACACCATCGGGTCGTCATCCACCACGAGAACGCGCGGCACGACGATTCCTTCTCCCTCGAGCCGCGCAGTCCCGCGACTCGCATGACCCAGGAAAGGATTAAGTCGAAACCATTTGAGGTCGTCTGTATGGTAGGGGGCATATGAGATTTGCTTAGGGCGAATTCGGCTTCGCTGTGTCAAAACAAGAACAAATACGCCTTCCGCTCGGATCAAGTTCCATCATGTCCATCAATCGCCAGGCGGGCCGTGCCCGAATGCCGCCGCTCGGTCTCGTCTTCCTCGCCATCGCGTCGGTGGGGTGGGGCCTCAACTTTCCGATCATGAAGCATCTGCTGACGGAGTGGCCGCCGCTGTCGTCGCGCGGTCTGTGCGGCATCGTCGGTGCCGTAGCACTCGCATTGGTTGCATATGTGAGACGGCAGAAGTTAAGCGTGCCGCGATCGATGTGGCTGCGCCTTCTTCTGGTCTCGACGCTGGCGATCGGCGGCTGGGCTGCGTTCATGGGGCTGGCGCTGTTGTGGCTCAGTGCCAGCGAAGCCGCGGTGTTGGGGATATCGATCCCGGTTTGGGTCGCGTTCCTGGCGTGGCCGATCCTCGGCGAACGGCTGTCGCCGCTCCGCGCCGTATCGCTGTTGGTCGCATTGGTCGGGATCACCGTGCTGATCGGCGGCAACGGGCTGGACGCCAGCGTCGAAAAATTGCCGGGCATATTATGCGCGCTCGCCGGTGCGGTCTGCGTCGGGCTCGGCACCGTGCTGACCAAACATTTCCCGTTGGCGATGCCGCCGCTGTCACTGGCGGCCTGGCAGGTCGGCCTCGGCTGTTTTCCGATCGCGGTCGTGGGCCTCGTGGTCGAACATCCGCAGCTTGCCGCGCTCTCGCCCGTCGGCTGGGCGTCGATGGTCTATATGACGCTGATCCAGTTCTGCCTGTGTTACGTCTGCTGGTTCGCGGCGCTCGAGCGGTTGCCGGCTGCGACCGCCTCGATCGGCACCTTGCTGGTGCCGGTGGTCGGCGTCCTCGCGGCGGCGCTGATGCTGCACGAGCCGCTCGGGTTGCGCGAGATCGCAGCGCTGGTGATCACCCTCGGCGGTGTCGGGGTGGCGCTGCGCTCCTGAAAAGCAAAAGGGCGGCGCACCGGAATGCGCCGCCCCTGAAAGTCATGAACAGACGCTGTTACGGGCAGGGATGCCGGTAGCCGTCGTTGCCGAGATACGTTCCGGAGTTCGGATCGTAGGAACGATAGCGCTGCATGCAATACGCTACGGATTCGTCGCCGGCGGGAGCGGGTGCCACCGCGACCGCGCCGTCGTCATAGTACCCGTCGTCGTAATAATTCGTCGCGTAGCCGGGGTCGCCGTAGTAGCCGCCACCGGAAGCGATCGCGCCGCCGATCACGGCCCCGGCGATGGCACCAGGGATGAAGCCGCCACCGCCGCCGCCATGGTGGCGATAGTAACCGCCACCTCGGCCGCCGTGACGATAATTACCGCCGCCACCG
>JAIEPP010000499.1 GCA_019748335.1 Xanthobacteraceae bacterium | reverse complement strand
CAGACTTCGGCTAGGTGACCAAGCATCGAAGTGTCGGCAACATCAATTGCGATTACCGGGGCTCCACCACGTAGAGACCCGGCGAGCTGCGGGCCGTCGAACAACCGTGCGAGGTGAAGGCTCGCAGCGATTTCTCCTGCCCCCTTTGGGCAACCTTTGGTGATACGTCGCGATTCGTCGCGCGCGCGATCGTCTTCAGCTTCTTCGTCCTCGGCGTCTTCAGCGTCGACGGGTAGACTCTCGTATTCGTCTGCCTGGGCTGACGGCATTTCGATGCCGTCGTGCGGTCCCGACCCGGCATTTTCGGTTGCCAGATCGAGTTCCCGTTTAGCGGTGACTGCCGCGCTGTAACGCCGGAAATGCCACGAATGGCGCCAGTACCGGCGATAAGTCTGGAGTTCGAGAGCTCCCATTGTCTGCGATGGTGCCTTCGTCGGCATCGCAATAAGATTAACAGAAGGGTCGGTCACATGATTCCTTTGAATTTGGTCGTGGTCACTAAAGATGACTTATGGACGGGGAACATGCGGACCAGTCCGAATGAATCCGCAGGCCGAAAACTCCGCATCGAAATTTCAGTACACATCGGGTATCTCGATGACGAAGGCCGGATCGAACCGCACGCCCTCGTCCGGGTAACCCCGAGGATTGCTGACGAAGCGGGTTCGCCCGCGATGGAAGTCCATCGGCCGGTGCGTATGTCCGGTCAGGACGTAATCGGCCTCGGTCGCAAACGGTATTTCTGAAACGTAGGCTGCCGCGAGAAGCGACCGTTCGTTGACCGGATCGAGCGCCTCCCATGTCATCGCGTGGTGGGCCAGCAGGAAGGTCGGCCCATCGTGGGGACGAGCCAACTCAGCTTCGAAAAAGTTGCGCGACCGGCGGTGGAGCGAAAGCGCCTCCTGGGGACGAAAGCGCATCCACGGCTCACGGTTCCAACGGATCCGCTTGTGGTCGCGCATCTGGTCGTAGGCCGCGCGCATGGCGGCCTGCTGCAGGCCCGGCCCGAAAAGCGAATAGTCCGTCCAAAAGGTTGCGCCGATGACCCGGAGGCGGCCAAACGAGGCGGTCTCACACTCCAGCAAGTGTACGCCAAGCTCGCGGGCACGCTTCCGTCCCGCGTCCAACTCTTCGTGCCACACGTACCCGTAATATTCGTGATTTCCGGTCACCATCACGATATCGACGTCCGGGTAACCAGCGCGCAGTGTCTCGACGGCCTTAACCACGCCCTCGCACGTGTCGCCGGCCACGGCGACGAGGTCCACGCCCGCAGCGAGCGGCGGGACGCCCTCCGATCCCATGCCGAGATGGAGATCAGACATGATCTGTACGATCATCGAGAATTCCCGCGCTCTATCTTGGGCCGCGCTGCCTTTGTGAAGTTGCGGACTAGCCAGCTTGTGGCGAGCCGGGCTTCGGTCCGACCGGCGTCCGGAAGCGCCCGTAATGCGTGCGACATCGCAAGGCAGGCCGCGGCATCGCCCTCGGCTGCACAGGCGAGAAGGGCCGTCATGATCAAATCGCGTATGACGGGGGTCGAACTGTCCGGGTTCAGACGGAGCGCTAATCCGATCGCGACGGCCGCGTCGCCGGCGACGGCCGCGTCCCACGCCGGCTCTCCGATCATAGCAACCACGGAGATATGTTCGCGCAAGATCTTCGCGATGGAGCTGTCGAAATGCTCGGCACGTATGTTGCGCCACCATGAGAGCGGGGGCACCGGGTCCGCATTCTGTCCCCGACTGCGCTCGGCGCGCCGGGCGGCCTTCTTTGGCTTCGTAGTCATGTGTCTCACCGTTCAGGCAATGCTTCGCCATTCGCGCGGAAGGGTCCGCGCGATCCGAAGACCGCCGATTTTCTGAATTTGCGGAGACGCCGGTTTTGGCCGACGCCTCCGCGGTCTGGAAACGCCGGCAACGCCGTCGTTTCACCCCTGCCTCACCTCGCCAAACCGGGCCACGCCATACCTCGCCGGACCACGCCCCGCCACGAGCTCGCTAATCGATTTCCTCTACCTCGAACGTTCCGTTTTGCGGCCGCCAGTCGCCAAGTCCGCGGCGCACTCCCGCCTGGGCAAGCGCCTGGGTCAGGTGCTCCCGGTCGATGATGGACGGGAGATAACTGGCAGAAAACTCGGCGTACCAATCTTTGAAGCACGGGCGGGTCCGCATCGTCTTTGCGTTGATGCCGACTTTCACGCCGCAGCGCAGAAAGAACTTCCGGGATTCCCAAAGCTCGTCGATATCGGCGGGTCCGTCATAGACGAGTAGGGCATCGTGCTCGACTGCGAGGCCCGCCGCCGCTTGCGGGCCTCGCTTGAGCACCTTCGCACCGCCGACAAAGGCTGCCATGAGTGCCTCAGCCGGGATGCAAGGTACACCATTGCGCAGCCAGAGGCTGCCGTACCACTCTACCTTGCTGATTTGCTTGTGGTCAGCGACCGTTTTGGGCCGCTTCGAAGTAAGCCGCGCCAGGTCCTGCGTGATCGGATCAAGGGGATCCGCCAAGCGACCGCTATGCATGAGCAATTGCTTGGTGCCGGTGACGCGCCAACGAATGATCTCGCGCTGCATCAGTAGGCCACCGCCGTGGGATCGCTCAGAGCGATCCGGCCGTCCCGCAGCGAGCGTACGTCGGCCCATTTGGGCTCGAAGATTGCGTACCGACGAGCGCGCAGGAAGTTTGTCACTTCGTGGTGGCATCGCCGGCAGAGCGCGATCAAGTCCTTCACGCGCTCGCATCCGAGCCGCACGTAAGTCGCATGATGGACCTCCAGCGGTCCGTCATCATGACAGAGGCTGCAGTGTCCTTCGGCATCCGAAAGCGCCTGAAGGCGCGCCGGATTTCGTCGCCATGCGTCGCTACAAATGTAAGCCTTGTAGTCCATTCCAATTTCCTCAGTTGATGTTCATGCTAAGGTAGCACGAATGAAGCGAGGCGCAAGCAAAATCATGCTGTGACGGCACGAAAATGCGTTAACCTTAATGCAGTGTTGCGGAATGATTCGCGCCGGAGAGCACGATGGAAAATGCAGACGAGGCTCTAACGCCCGCGATGATCCGTGCCGCGCGCGGCCTGTTGGGACTGGAGCAGTCGGAGGTCGCGATCCGCGCTGGGTTGAAGCAGCGTACGATTTCGAAGTTGGAAGGCGAGGCCGAATTTTCACTCAAGGACAAGAGAAGGCGTGACGCGCTGACGTCCATCAGAAATGCGTTCGAAAGCGAGGGCATCGAATTCATTTTCCCGAACGAGACGTCGGGGCCGGGTGTGCGATTGAAAGTGCGGTGAACTCGGTCGCCAAAGCGCGTTCGCAAGGACGGACATACTCGTGAAGTACGCCGGCAAAAAGGTGTCGGCGACCATCGCAAGCCCGCTGAGCGCTACGACGACAAGGATTCGATGGTCCGACAGTCGGCAATCCGGCGTTCCGACTTCGAGGGCGATTAAGCGTCGAACGCTGGCGTCGGAGCAAACATCACTGCCTGATTTCGCGATGCGTCCAGATCAATTGCGCCGTTACCGACAGATAGGAAGTTACGAAGCCTACCGCGTCGTTTTCAGGAACGTTCCGGCGCTGACCATCGGTGATGGTCGGACGCTCGGCCCGACCGGACGCAAGCTTGCGCAGGCGGTCAACGAAAGCGTCCGCTCCTCCACGCCGCGCACCGTCGAAGTGCTGGAGCATCTGATCTGGCATGCCTTACGAACGTCGTCGTGGAAAAGGGCAGCGGCTGAAGATCGGCCGACACCGTCAATATTCGAAGCCGCGCTCACTCGATCACTTCGTCGGCGCCGGCGAGCAGTGCCTCGCCGATTGTCACGCCGAGCGCTTTGGCGGTCTTCAGATTGATCACCAATTCGAACTTGGTCGGGCGCTGCACCGGCAGCTCCGCGGCGCTGGCGCCCCGCAAGATGCGGTCGATATAGGTAGCCGAACGGCGGAACACGTCGGCATAGTCGATGCCGTAAGACATCAGCCCGCCCGCCGCGACGAACGCGCGCTGAAAATAAACCGTCGGCAGCCGGTGTTGCGCCGCCAAAGCAACGATCGTGTCCCGATGGATGGTTGCGGAGATGTCCGTAAGAACCAGCAGTCCGCTGTTCTGTTCGCGGCTAAGCTCCGTCATCACGCCGCCAATCTCGGTGGCGTCGCGATAAGAAGCCGGCCTCACGCTGAACGCAAATGATGCTGCCGCGTTCTCGATGACCGGCATCATAAGCCCCGCATAGAGAGCCGTCGCCGGATTGTAGAGCACCGCTGCGCGCGCAACAGTCGGCGTGATTTGCGTCAGCATGGCCAGCCATTTGGCGGCGATCGGCGGATCAAAATCGCTGAACCCGGTGGCGTTGCCGCCAGGACGATTGAGGCTGTTGACGAAGGCTTGTCCAGCGGGGTCGGTAACCATCGTGAAAATGATCGGAATGCTGCGGGTGTTCCGGCGCAAGGCCGCGATCGAGGGGCTTGACTGGGCAAATAGCACGTCCGGACCGGTAGCCACCAATTCTGCGGCCTGACGTTCCAGCGCGGCTAAGTCGCCGCCGGCCCAGCGCCAGTCGATCTGGAGGCTGACACCCTCACGCCAGCCCAGCGCGTCCAAGCCCCGCAACAGCGCTGCGGCGGAAGTTTGCGCCACGGGATCGGTTTCGGCATTGGCCATCAGGATTCCAAGGCGGCGCTTTCCGGATTGGGCCTGCGCCGACGTGGCCGACGGACCGAATGCCAGGGTACCCGCCATTCCCGCCAGGAACGTGCGTCGTCGCATGTTGAGCTATCTCGTTACCCGGCAGGAGCACCTACCTTGGCGCATATCCGATCGGATCGTGGCAATCAAGCAGGTCAATGGGCGCATGCCCAATCAGAACCGAAAATCCTCGGCCGAATGTCCGCGGTCGGGGCAATCTTTTCGGGGTGAATTCGTGATAGATGATCGAGATGGCACCGTCGGAAGTCCGCTGCAGCGAAGATTTGGCAATGAGACGACGCAATTTTTCGGCAAATTGGCCGCGGCGACGCACGGCGCAGCCGGCTTTTGTTCTTCATGTCAGGCGCTTGCAGTGAGCCGGCCGCGGCGTTCGCTCTTTGTCAAATATTTCATCACGCTCTTTATCGCGGTGGTGGTCCCGCTGCTGCTAGGCGCGGCGAGCGAGGCATGGTTCGGTTATCGCGACCAGCGCAAAACGCTCAGCGATCTGCTGCAGGCGGAATCCCGCTCGGCGGCCAGCCGCATTCAGAATTTTGTCGACGGCATCCACGACCAGCTCGGCTGGGTCGTGCAGTTGCCATGGGTACAGGGCGAGGACGAACGGCACCGAATCGATGCGCTGCGGCTGCTGCGCCAAGTGCCGGCCATCTCGTCGATCACCCTGGTCGATGAAACCGGCACCGAGCGTGCGTTTATCTCCCGCCAGGGACATGACCGGTTCGGTCGCGGCGTCGATATGTCGACCGAACCCGGTGTCGTGGGCGCACGAGCCGACAAGGTCTGGTTCGGCCCGGTTCATTATGAGCGCGACTCCGAGCCCTATATGACCATCGCCGTCGCCGGCAATCGCGCCGCCGCGGGCATCGCTCTTGCCGATATTAATCTGAAACTGATCTGGGACGTCATCGCTTCGATCAGGATCGGCCACAACGGCCAGGCTTACGTCGTCGATGATAGCGGCCGGCTGATCGCGCATCCCGATATCACTCTGGTGTTGCGGGGCAGCAGCGCTTCCGACGGCTTCAGTCGGCTCAGATCCGCGGTTGCCGATGCGAACGGTGTCGCGGTTGTCACCTCCGATGTCGACGGCGAGGCCGTGATTGCGACCGCGGCGCCTCTCGCCGGTCTGGGCTGGACCGTGGTTGCACAGCAACCGGTGCGGGAAGCCTTTGCGCCGATCCGCGCGGCGTTGTGGCGCTCGCTGACGCTGATCGTGACCGGCGCGCTGTTCGCGCTGTCGCTGGCTTGGTGGTTGGCGCGCCGCATGGCCGGACCGATCCGTCAATTGGAGGAGGGTGTGCGGCGCGTGGGCGCCGGACAATTCGACCACCGCATCACGATCTCGACGGGCGACGAACTGCAACGACTCGCCGATCGCTTCAATGAAATGGCGGGCGAACTCGCAATCTCGAAAGAGAAATCAGAACGCATCAGCCGGTTGAAGCGATTTCTGGCGCCGCAGGTGGCCGAACTGGTCGAGGATTCCGGACAGCAGGGATTGCTGGATGGACAGCGTCGCGAAGTCGTCGCGATTTTCGCGGACCTACGCGGCTTCACGGCGTTCTCTTCCAATGCTCAGCCCGACGAGATCATGGCGCTGCTTGGCGAGTATTATGGCGCGCTTGGCGCGGTGATCACCCGGCACCAGGCAACGCTGACCGGCTTCGCCGGCGACGGGCTGATGGTGCTGGTCAACGCGCCGGTCGAATGTGACGAGCCGGCGCTGCGCGGCGTGCGACTGGCGATCGACATGCAGGCTGCGGCGCAGTTGCTGATCCTGAGCTGGCGTGCCGCCGGTTACGCCATCGGCTTTGGCGTCGGCGCCGCGATGGGAATCGCCACCGTTGGCACCGTCGGCTATGAGGGTCGCATCGACTACACCGCGATCGGCAGCGTGATCAACTTGGCCTCGCGCCTTTGCGGCTCGGCTTCTGATTCTCAAATACTGCTGGATGCCGTGCTGGCCGATGCGGTGGCGGAGACTATCGGGCTCGATAATGTCGGCAAACGATCGATCAGGGGTTATGCCGAACCGCAGCGGATCTTTGCCGTTCGCAACCTTGAGCCGATCGCCTAAATTAGGTCGATGTCGCGCATCAAGCGTAGCATTATTGCTTCTTCGGCGGCAGCCAGCGACGGCAACGCGTTCTGCACCGCCCAGGACAGGTCGATGTCGAGCGAATAAGCCAATGCTCCTTCGTCGATAATGGCCTGCGGATCGCTGCGGCGCGAGGTGATGTCGGCGGTGACGGAGCGTTACCGGTCGGCCAGACGGGCGGAGAAGGGGCAGATCCTGGACGCGCTGTGTGCGACGACGGACTGGCATCGCGAGCACGCGGTGCGTGCACTTTGCCTGCACGAGGCGGCTCATCCGGACGGGATCAAACCCGCGCCGGAGCGCAAACGTCGATATGGCGCGACAATCGAGGACGCGGTGTAGGCTCTATGGTTGGCGTCGGATCGCGTCCGCGGCAACCGGCTCAAGGAGATGATCCCGACGCTGCTGCCGGCCCCCGAGCAGCATGGCCGATTGCAGCTTGGCCTCGCTGATCGCACTGATGTTCTGGCCGTCAGCGCAGCAACCATCGACCGCCTGCTTGTCGACGTCAAAGTCGCAACGAGCGGCGGCAGGCGGCGACGCGTGGGCTTCTATTCGGCAATCCGGCGTGAGGTCCCGATCCGGACGTTCAATGACTGGAAAAGCCCACCGCCAGGTCTCTGCGAGGTCGACAAGGTCGCCCATTGCGGCACGTCGGTGGCGGGATCGTTCATCCAGAATCTGACGATGGTCGATATCGCCACTGGTTGGCCGGAGTGTCCCCCCATTGTTGACGCGGGATGGCTCGCTGATTGTCGAGGCGATGAAACATGCACAAGGCCTATTCCCTTGGTTGCTTGAGGACTCGAATGTGTTTCCGGCAAACGTAGATGTCATCAGCCATCGACCCTCCCCATGTGCGCCAAGGTAAAGCCAGCCTCGAGGGCGTCCACCGCCTGACCGGTGCTATCGAGTTCGGTCTGCACGTCCGACCCCCGGATGAGACTCAGGTCGACGGGACACCGATCCGCGATCTCGAGTATCCGCGCGCGCTGCTCATCGCTCAGCGGGCCATCGAGTACGATAGTTCGGGTAAATCGGTCAGGCGGCATCATCCCGGGCACCTTTCCGTGCTGCACGGTCGTGCTCGCTCGTTCAAGGGGAAAGCCCTTGTGGTCAGCGTAGAGACGCATCGTCATCACCGTGCAGGCTGCGAGGCCGGCGGATACCAGTTCGTAGGGAGATAGGCCGGTTCCGAGACCACCCACCGATGCCGGCTC
>JAIEPP010000412.1 GCA_019748335.1 Xanthobacteraceae bacterium | reverse complement strand
GGCTTCTTGCCGTCCGGCGCGTCGGCGTCCTCGTCGGCGGATTTATCACCCGGCATCGGCCGGTTGAAATCGGCCCCCGCCAAGTCGGCGATCTTCTCGCCGAGCTGCTCACGCAGCACGCGGGTCTTGACCTCCTCGACCTGGCCTTCCTCGAGTTCGCCGAGCTGGAACGGTCCGTAGGAGACACGGATCAGCCGGTTCACCTCGAGGCCGAGATGCGCCATCACGTTGCGCACTTCGCGGTTCTTGCCTTCGCGGATCGCAAACACCAGCCAGACATTGGCGCCCTGGTCGCGTTCCAGCGTCGCGTCGATCGAGCCGTATTTGACGCCGTCGACTTCGACGCCCTTTTTCAGTTCGTCGAGCTGTCCCTGCGTGACCTCGCCATGGGCGCGAACACGATAGCGCCGCAGCCAACCGGTGTCGGGCAGTTCGAGCGCGCGCGCCAACCCGCCATCATTGGTCAGCAGCAACAGGCCCTCGGTGTTGAAATCGAGCCGGCCGATCGAGATCAAACGCGGCAATCCCTCCGGCAGATTGTCGAACACGGTGGGCCGCCCCTCGGGGTCGGCATGCGTGGTCATCAGGCCGCGCGGCTTGTGGAACATGAACAGCCGGGTGCGCTCGCGCGGCGGCAATGGCTTGCCGTCGACGGCAATGACGTCGTTACCGGTGACATCGAGCGCCGGCGAGTTAATGACGCGACCGTTGACGGTGACGCGGCCCTGCGTCACCCATTCCTCGGCGTCGCGGCGCGAGGCAAGACCTGCGCGCGACACCACCTTGGCAATGCGCTCCCCTGTTTTCTTGACCTTCGGCGGCTGCGGCCCGCGCTTTTCGAATTCAGTCTTGCGTTCGCGATAGGCACCGCGGCCGCCGAACGCCGGACGTTTTGCAAAGATCCTGCTGTCGTCCTCGTTCTCGCGGCGCGGCCGCTCGTCAGCGGATTCACCGCGCGGATGTTCCTGCCAGTCGCTGCGGCCTTCCGGCCGCTGACGGGGACGGTCGAATTTCGGCCGCTCCCGGAACGGGCGATCTCCGGACGGACGGTCTCCTTGGGATCGATCTTCACGCGAAAATCTCGGGCGCTCGTCGCCGCCACGGTCCTCGCGCTTCTGCCACGGCTTGGAATCGCCGCGGTCCGAACCGAAATCCTTGCGCGGGCCACGGTCGCCACGGTCGTTGTTGCGATCCGGCCGGCTGCCAAAATCCTTGCGTGGACCGCGATCCGGCGCACCACGCGATGAGAACTTCTTGTCGCCGCCGAATTTTCGCTCCGGCCGATCGCCATCGCGCGACGGCCGCGCGCTGAAGGGCCGATCGCCACGGGGCCGGTCGCCGTCTTTGCGGAAACCTTCGCCGCGCGGAGCGTAAGGACGCTTCTCGCCGTCCCGCTCGCGCGGGGTATAGGGTTTCTTGTCGTCGAATTTCTTGTCCTGGAAACGCCCTGCCGGACGCGCGTCGTCGCGGTCACGCCGCGGCGGCCGGTCGTCGCCACTGAAGGTCGGTCGGTCTCCGCGCGGCTTGAACGGACGTTTCTCGCCGCCACGATCATCGCGACTGAAATTCGGGCGGTCGCCACGCGGCTTGAACGGGCGCTTCTCGCCGTCACGGTCCGGGCGCGAACCAAACTCCTTGCGCGGGCCACGGTCAGGACGGTCACCGGCCGGACGTTCATCGCGATTAAACCGAGGGCGCGGTGAATCGCCAAAATCCCGGCGCGGCGGACGGGCATCGCCGTCACGTTTGCCGGCATAGGGTTTGCTTCCGCCCGCATAGGGTTTCTTGCCGAACGACTTCGCGCCGTTCGACTTCCCGGCATAGGGACGCCGCTCGCCATCGCCCTCGCTCTTGCCGGCAAAACCGCGCTTGGCGAACTTCTTCTCGGGCCCCCTCGCCGCGCCGGAGCGGCCTTTGCCTCCGCCAGCGCGGCCCTTGCCTTCGCCTTGACGGTCACGCCGGCCACGGGAATCGTTGTTTTTGTCGTTATCGCGGGGCATGAAGGGTCTCTCGGGTACGTATGAAATGGCTATCAGGCGGATGGGCTGTCATAGCGATAACGCGCGCGCACTTTGATCAAGGCGCATTCTCACGCAAAACCGGCATCCACGTTTGCTGAAGGCGCTCCTAGTAGCAGGTTTCTTTCGATGATACGAGGCATGACTGCCCCTTCTTTCATGGATTTGGCCCTCAAAACGGCCGAAAACGCCGGAAAAGCCGGCGAAGTACCCATTGGATGCGTAATCGTCCGGGGTTACGAGGTGATCGCCGCCGCGGGCAACCGGACCCTGACCGACCGCGACCCGACCGCGCATGCCGAAATCCTCGCCATTCGCCAGGCCGCCGAGACCATCGGCACCGAACGGCTGGTCGATTGCGACCTCTACGTCACGCTGGAGCCCTGCACTATGTGCGCGGGCGCGATCTCGTTCGCCCGGATCCGCCGGCTCTATTACGGCGCCGCCGACCCCAAGGGCGGCGCTGTCGATTCCGGCGTAAGATTTTTCGCCCAGCCGACCTGTCACCACGTGCCCGAGGTTTATTCGGCGGTGGGCGAGACGGAAGCGGCGACGCTGCTGAAGGAGTTTTTCAAGGTGAGGCGGTAAATTCCTGGCGCTAACCACACCACCGCTGTCATCATCCGCCTTGTGCGCAATTGCGCACTGGAGCGGATAATCCAGTATTCCAGAGACGCCCGTGATTGATCGAGAAGCCACGGCGTACTGGATACCCGCCTTCGCGGGTATGACGAGTTAGGCCGTAAAAAACTCCCGCAACAACCTCGCCGTCACCTCCGGATTTTCCTCAGGCAGAAAATGCCCTGACATCACCGGTGCGCCCGAGACATTGGTCGCCCATTTCTTCCAGGTATCGAGCGGCGTCGCCGCCGCGCGGGCGATGCCGACATCGCCCCACAGCGCCAGCATCGGGATCGTGATCTTTTTCCCGGCGTCGAAATCGGCCTTGTCGATGTCGTAGTCGGCATAGGCGCCGGCGCGGTAATCCTCGCACATCGCGTGAATTCGCGAGGGATCGAGAAACGGCGCGATGTAATGCTGCAGCGCGCGCGGATCCATCTCATCCAGCGTCTTTGATTTGGTCTGGCTTGCCATCTTTTGCCGCAGGAAGAATTCTCCGTTGCCGCTGATCAGCGTTTCCGGCAGCGGATACGGCTGCGCCAGAAAGGTCCAGTGATAGATGTTCAGCGCATACAGCCGGTTCATCTTCTCCCAGTAGTCATAGGTCGGCAGGATATCGAGCACCGCGAGTTTCGACAGACGGCCGGGATGATCGAGCGCCAGCCGGTAGGATACACGTCCGCCGCGGTCGTGACCGGCGAGTGCGAAATGCACATGGCCGAGTTGCTCCATCGCCTCGATCATGCTCCTGGCCATCGCGCGCTTGGTGTAGGGCGTATGGTCCTTGTCGCTGTCGGGCATATCCGACCAGCCATAACCCGGCAGGTCGGCGATGATCAGGGTGAACTTGTCGTCGAGTTTAGGCGCCACCGTGTGCCACATCACGTGCGTCGACGAGAACCCGTGCAGCAGCAACAGCGGCGGCCCCTTGCCGCCGACGCGGGCGAAGATGCGCCCCGCCGAGGTGTTGATCCATTCGGAGGCATATCCGGGAAACAAGTCGGCAAGATCGGGCATGGCTCAACCTCTTGTCATCATCCGCGAAAGCGGATGATCCAGTAAAAGCACGACCATCGCGGTCGGCAACAGGCGCCGCGGCATACTGGATACCCCGCCTGCGCGGGGTATGACGGGCTGGTGCGCGCTTTAAACATTGTTTGGCGTTGCCGCTGGCACGTCACAGCGTTATGCCATCCGGCAAGCCCGGCCAACAAGAACCAAAAGCGAGGAAGTGCCATGTCGATCGATTTCGAAATTCCGGCGGAAGCCAAGGCGATCCGCGAGAAGGTCCGCAAATGGGTGCATGAGCACTGCATCCCCGCGGAGAAGGAACTCGACACCAAGCCGCTCGCTGAAGTGTTGGGTCCGCTGCGGGCCAAGGCTCGCGCGCAGGGTCTGTGGTGCCCGTTCGTGCCGAAAGAATACGGCGGCATGGGCCTCGGCCCGCTTGCCAATGCGCTGGTGCAGATGGAGCTCGGCGAGAGCATGCTCGGTGCGCTCTCGATGAACACGCAGGGGCCCGACGACGCCTCGATGATGACGATCCTCGAGCACGGCACGGAATATCAGAAGGAAAAGTTCCTGAAACCCCTGCTCAACGGCGAGAAGCGCATCTGCTTTTCCATGACCGAGAAGGCCGCCGGCGCCGACGCCACCGGCATGCAGACCACCGCCGTCAAGGATGGCAACGAGAATTACGTTCTCAACGGCGAAAAATGGTTCTCCTCCTCCGCCAGCGTTGCCGACATGGCGCTTGTGATGGCCAAGACCGATCCGAACGCGCCGCGCCACCAGCAATATTCGACCTTCATCGTCGAACTGCCGAACCCCGGCTACAAGATCAAGCGCAACGTCGCCAACATGGCCATCGAAGGTCCGCATGACCACGTCCTGCACGGCGGTCATTCCGAGATCGAGATCAAGGATCTGAAAGTGTCCGCCGACAACCTGCTCGGCGGCGAAGGCAACGGCTTCAACATGGGTCAGCACCGCCTCGCTTACGGCCGGTTGCGCCACGGTATGCACAACGTCGCCAAGGCGCAGCGCGCGCTCGACATGGCGGTGGCCCACATCACCAAGCGTTCGACCTTCGGCGTGCTGCTGGCCGATCGCCAGGGCGTCCAGTTCATGCTCGCCGATTGCGCCGAACAGCTCTATATCGGCCGGCTGATGCTGCTGCACATCGCTTACAAGGCGGAAAAGGGCCTGGACATCCGGCAAGAGAACTCGATCGCCAAGATCTTCCATGCCCATATGGTGCACAAGGTGATCGACACCGCGATCCAGCTCCACGGCGCGCTCGGCTTTTCCCAGGATACGCCGCTCGCCAAATGGTACACTCAGGTGCGTGCGCAGCGGCTGGTCGACGGTCCCGACGAAGTGCACCGATGGAAGATCGGCAAGAACGTCATCAAGGCGTTCCGCGAGCACGGCACGACGGCGAGCGCGGTGGGCGGGGATTTGCTCTGATCTGTCATTCCGGGGCGGGGCATCGCGCCGAACCCGGAATCCAGAAGGTTGGTAAGCGCCAGACAAGATTCCGGATCGACGCGCAACGCGCGTCGTCCGGAATGACAGGAGATTACTTCTCCCGCTCCACCGCCCGCCAGCCGATATCGCGGCGGCAAAATCCTTCCGGCCATTGGATGCGGTCGACGGCTTGATAGGCCCGCTGCCGCGCTTCGCTCACGGTCTTGCCGGACGCGCAGATGTTCAGCACGCGTCCGCCGCTGGCGAGGATCTTGCCGTCCTTTGCCACCGTGCCGGCATGGAAGATCTCGACTCCTTCGATTTTGGCAGCCTCGTCGAGACCCGTGATCACCGACCCCTTGCCGTAATCGCCGGGATAACCCCTGGTCGCCATGATGACGGTCAGCGCGACATCGTCGAACCAGCGCAGGCTGAAATTCTTCAACTGGCCGTCGGCGCAGGCGATCAGCGCCGGCAGCACGTCCGACATCATCCGCAGCATCAGCACCTGGGTTTCCGGATCGCCGAAGCGCGCATTGTATTCGACGAGTTTTGGACCGTCCTTGGTGATCATGACGCCGGCAAAGAGCACGCCCCTGTAGGGCGCTCCCATCGCTTTCATCGCGCGCAAGGTCGGCATGATCATCTCGTCCATGACTCGCGTGTTCATGGCGTCGGTCATGACAGGCGCCGGCGAATAGGCGCCCATGCCGCCGGTGTTCGGCCCGGTGTCGCCGTCAAAGGCGCGCTTGTGATCCTGCGCGGTGGCGAGCGGCAGCGCGTGTTCGCCGTCGCAGAGCGCAAAGAAGGAGGCTTCCTCGCCTTGCATGAATTCCTCGATCACGACTTCCGCGCCGGCGTCGCCAAAGCCGCCGCCGAACATCATGTCGACCGCGGCCAGCGCCTCCGCTTCCGTCATCGCGACGACGACGCCCTTGCCGGCGGCAAGTCCATCCGCCTTGACGACGATCGGCGCGCCCTGCTTGCGGATATAGGCCTTCGCCGCTTCGGCATCGGTGAAGTGGCCATAGGCTGCGGTCGGAATGTTGTTAGCGCGGCAGAGCGCCTTGGTGAAGTTCTTCGAGCTCTCGAGTTGCCCGGCCGCTTTGGTCGGACCGAAGGCCTTGAAGCCGGCGGCGGTGAGATCATCGACCACGCCGGCCGCGATCGGCGCATCCGGACCGACGACGACGAAATCAACCGCGTTTCGCTTGCAGAATTCGATTACCGCAGCATGGTCGGTAATATCGAGCCCCACACATTCGGCCTCTTTGGCAATGCCGGCATTGCCGGGCGCGCACCACAATTTGGTCAGCAGCGGGGAAGCGGCGATCTTCCACGCGAGAGCGTGTTCGCGGCCGCCGGAACCGAGCAGGAGGATGTTCATGAGGTGAACCGGATGCGGGGTTTCGAAGCGCAGTCGGTCGCACGAGTCTTGCTGCTGGCGCAAGGGGCTTCCCGTCATTTCGGGACGGCGTGAACATGGTCCAGGGCCCTATCCGGGATGAGCAAAAATCCCTATTTTACGGCACGTTCCCCGTGCCCGAATCGATGGTCCATGCCTGCCCTGGAAAAACTGACCAACACGCCTGAATTGACCGTCTCGGAGCTGTCCTCGGCCCTCAAACGGACGGTGGAGGACACCTACGGGCATGTCCGCGTCCGCGGCGAAATCTCGGGCTTTCGCGGGCCGCACTCCTCCGGCCATTGTTATTTCGCGCTCAAGGACGAGGGCGCCAAGATCGAGGCCGTGATCTGGAAGGGCGTGCATGGGCGGATGCGGTTCAAGCCGCAGGAAGGCCTCGAGGTCATCGCGACCGGCAAGCTCACGACCTATCCGGGTTCGTCGAAATACCAAATCGTCATTGAGGCCATCGAGCCCGCCGGGGTCGGCGCGCTGATGGCGCTGATGGAAGAGCGCAAGAAGAAGCTCGCCGCCGAGGGCCTGTTCGACGAGGCGCGCAAACAATTATTACCCTGGCTGCCGGAGGTGATCGGCGTCGTCACCTCGCCCACCGGGGCGGTGATTCGCGACATCCTGCACCGGCTGCAGGACCGCTTTCCACGCCGGGTGCTGGTGTGGCCGGTGAAGGTCCAGGGCGAAGGTTCGGCCGAACAGGTCGCGGCCGCGATTCGCGGCTTCAACGCGCTGCCCGAGGGTGGCAAGATTCCGCGGCCGGATCTGCTGATCGTCGCCCGCGGCGGCGGCTCGCTGGAGGACCTGTGGTCGTTCAACGAGGAGATCGTGGTGCGCGCCGCGGCCGACAGCATGATCCCGCTGATCTCGGCGGTCGGCCACGAGACTGACATCACGCTGATCGATTTTGCCGCCGACAAGCGCGCGCCGACGCCGACCGCCGCTGCGGAAATGGCGGTTCCGGTGCGCGCCGAATTGTTCGTCGAGGTGACGGCGCTGGCGCGGCGGACGATGATCTGCTGGCAGCGCAGTCAGGAGGCACGCCGCAACGAATTGCGCGCCGCCGCCCGCGCATTGCCCGGAGCCGCCGAACTGCTGGCGATCCCGCGGCAGCGGCTCGACAGCGCCACGGGCGCCCTGCCCCGCGGCCTCAGGGCCAATACCCACGCGCATCATCGCCGCTTCGCAAAGGCGAGCGGCGGCCTGACGCTGAAGGTGCTGCACGGACAGGTCGCACATGCGAGGCAGCGCCTGACGGTATCCGGCGAACGCATCAGGCTTTCCACAAGCGCGCTGCTGCGCCAGCGCCGCGATCGCTTTGCCGGGCTGGAAGTCCGGCTCAAGGCCTCGAAGCTTTCCAACGCGCAGGCGCAGCGAAACGCCATCGCGCGCGACCGCGAACGCACGCAGCGCCTTGCCGAGCGCGCCCGCCGCGCGCTGGTGACGGTGATACAGCGGCTGGACGCGCGTGTGGCAT
>JAIEPP010000526.1 GCA_019748335.1 Xanthobacteraceae bacterium | reverse complement strand
GTGGTCGGCATCGCGCTCGGCACGCTGGTCGGGCAATCGGTCTGGGCGATGCGCGGTCTTGATCCGCTGTTCCAGGTGTTGCGCACGATTCCGCCGCTGGCTTGGTTGCCGCTGGCGCTGGCGGCGTTCCGTGACGGCCAGCCCTCGGCAATCTTCGTGATCTTCATCACCTCGGTGTGGCCGATCATCATCAATACCGCCGTCGGCATCCGTAACATCCCGCAGGACTACCGCAACGTCGCCGCCGTGGTGCAACTCAATCCGCTGGAGTTCTTCACCAAGGTGATGATCCCGGCCGCGGCACCCTACATCTTCACCGGCCTGCGGATCGGCATCGGCCTGTCCTGGCTCGCCATCGTCGCGGCCGAAATGCTGATCGGCGGCGTCGGCATCGGCTTCTTCATCTGGGACGCCTGGAATTCCTCGCACATCAGCGAAATCATTCTGGCGCTGTTCTATGTCGGCATCATCGGCTTCGTGCTCGACCGCCTGATCGCGGGACTGGGCAAGATCGTCACGCGCGGCACCTCGGTAAGCTGAAGGGAAATGTCATGCAGGCCTATCTGAAGCTCGACCACATCGACAAGGTCTTCACGCGCGGCAATGCTTCGACCGAAGTGTTGAAGGACGTCAGCCTGACGATCGACAAGGGCGAGTATGTCTCGATCATCGGCCATTCCGGCTGTGGCAAGTCCACCTTGCTCAACATCGTCGCCGGCCTCACGGACTGCACCAATGGCTGCGTGCTGCTGGAGAACCGCGAAGTCAATTCGCCGGGACCGGACCGTGCCGTGGTGTTCCAGAACCACAGCCTGCTTCCCTGGCTGACGGTCTACGAGAACGTCAGGCTCGGCGTCGACAAGGTGTTCGCCAAGACCAAGACCAAAGCCGAGCGCGACGCCTGGGTGATGCACAATCTCAACCTGGTGCAGATGGCGCATGCCAAGGACAAGCGGCCGTCGGAGATTTCCGGCGGCATGAAGCAGCGCGTCGGCATCGCGCGCGCGCTGGCGATGGAGCCGAAGGTGCTGCTGCTCGACGAACCCTTTGGCGCGCTCGACGCGCTGACCCGCGCGCATCTGCAGGACTCGGTGATGGCGCTGCACCAGAAGCTCGGCAACACGATCTTGATGATCACCCATGACGTGGATGAAGCCGTGCTGCTGTCGGACCGTATCGTGATGATGACCAACGGGCCAAGCGCGCGAATCGGCGAAGTGCTGGAAGTGCCGCTGGCGCGTCCGCGCAAGCGGCTCGAGCTCGCGACCAACCCCGGCTACCTCAAGTGCCGCCAGCGCGTGCTCGAATTCCTTTATGAACGGCATCGTTTCGTCGAGGCGGCGTAGCGGACGCGGGCGTTGAATGAACCAACCTTGAAAGCATTGCGACCAACCGGTTCACCTTTGAGATCCAAGGAGAATTGAGATGAATCCGACACAGATCAAGCTTGTTCAAGACAGCTTTGCCAAGGTTGCGCCGATCTCCGAGCAGGCCGCGGTGCTGTTCTACGATCGCCTGTTCGAAGTGGCCCCATCCGTAAGGGCGATGTTTCCCGACGACATGAAAGAGCAGCGCAAGAAATTGATGGCGACGCTCGCCGTCGTTGTCGGCGGATTGACCAATCTGGAAGCTGTACTTCCCGCCGCGAGCGCGCTCGCCAAACGTCACGTCAACTATGGCGCCAAGGCGGAGCACTATCCGGTGGTCGGCGGCGCGCTGCTGTGGACGCTGGAAAAGGGGCTCGGCGATGCCTGGACCCCCGAAGTCGCCGAGGCCTGGATCGCGGCCTACGGCACGCTGTCCGGTTACATGATTCAGGAAGCCTACGGCCGCGCTCAAGCCGCCGAGTAAGGACGAGAGGAGACGCCGTGAGCGAACCGCTTGTAATCGTCGGCAATGGCATGGCCGCTGCCCGTCTGGTCGATGAACTGACCAAGACGGGGCTCGGCCGCTACGCCATTGCCGTGATCGGCGACGAGCCGCGGCTCGCTTACAATCGCGTCCTGCTGTCCTCGGTGCTGGCCGGTGAAACCACGACGCAGGATATCGAATTGCGGCCGGCGTCGTGGTGGCGCGAGCGCGGCGTCACGCTGAAGTACAATTGCCGGGCGACCGAGATCGATGTCGGCCGCCGGGAACTCAAGATCGTGGGCGATGAAAGCATTCCGTTTTCCAAGCTGGTGCTGACGACGGGGTCTTCGGCGCTGCGGCTAAATGTGCCCGGCGCCGATCTCGCCGGCGTCCATACCTTCCGCGACAGCCGCGACGTCGATCTGTTGCTGACGCTGGCGGCGCAAAAAAAGCGCGTGGTGGTGGTGGGCGGCGGGTTGCTCGGTCTCGAGGCGGCCTATGGGCTCGCCAAGGCAGGCAGCCCGGTGACGCTGATCCACTTAATGGACCGGCTGATGGAGCGTCAGCTCGATGCGCCCGCGGCGGCCTTGTTGAAATCGCTCGTCGAGCGCAAGGGTATCGAAATCCTGCTCAACGCCAACACCGCGCGTATTGTCGGCGAGACCCAGGTCGAGGGCGTCGAACTCGTGGACGGCCGCCGGATCGACGCCGACGCCGTGATTTTTGCGGCCGGCATCCGGCCCAACATCACGCTGGCCAAGGAGGCCGGCATCGCCGTCAACCGCGGCATTGTCGTCGACGATCATCTGCAGACGGGGGCTGCGGACATCTTTGCGATCGGCGAATGCGCCGAGCATCGCGGCACCTGCTATGGCCTGGTCGAACCGGCCTACGAGCAGGGACGGGTGCTGGCGCAGCATCTCGCCGGCCGCGAAGCCGCCTATGGCGGCAGCGTGGTTGCGACCAATCTGAAAGTTTCCGGTGTCAGCGTGTTCTCCGCCGGCGAATTCATGGGCGGCGAGGGCTCCGAGAGCATCGTACTGTCAGACATTAACCACGGCACCTACAAGAAGCTCGTGATATCAGACGGCCGGTTGACCGGCGCGGTCCTGATCGGCGATGTCGGCGATGCGCTCTGGTACCTCGAATTGATCCGCACCCGCCAGCCGACGCAGCGAATGCGCGCTGACATGATGTTCGGCCGTTCGCTGGCGCTGCGCTCCGAGGCGGCATGACAAGGCCAGCCGCATGAGCGCCGTCGATCCCGATCTGCGGGCCACGCGCACCACCTGCGCCTATTGCGGCGTCGGCTGCGGCATATTGGCGACGCCCGACGGCAGGGGCGGAGCGGCGATTTCGGGCGATCCTGATCATCCCGCCAATTTCGGCCGGCTGTGTTCGAAGGGCTCGGCGCTTGGCGAGACGCTCAGCCTGACCAACCGGCTGCTCTATCCGATGATCCGCTGCGACAAGGGCACGATGGAACGGGTGGCCTGGAGCGACGCGCTCGACCATGTCGCGCATCGTTTCCAGCACATCATCGCGCGCGACGGTCCAGGCGCGGTCGCGTTCTATCTCTCCGGTCAGTTGCTGACCGAGGACTATTATGTCGCCAACAAGCTGATGAAGGGGTTTCTCGGCAGCGCCAATGTCGACACCAATTCGCGGCTCTGCATGGCGTCTTCCGTCGCCGGTCATCGCCGTGCGTTCGGCGCCGATACCGTGCCGGGTTGCTATGAGGATCTCGACGAGGCGGATTTGCTGGTGCTGGTCGGCTCCAATGCGGCCTGGTGCCATCCGGTGCTGTACCAGCGCATGCTCGCCAACAAGCAGGCGCGCGGTGCCCGCATCGTGGTGATCGATCCGCGCCGGACTGATACGGTCGGCGATGACGATCTGTTCCTGGGGTTGAAGCCCGGCACCGACACCGCGTTGTTCAGCGGCTTGCTGGTCTACCTTGCCGATCACGGCAAGCTCGACCGCGATTACATCGAAGCTCATACGTCAGGTTTTGACGACGCGATGGCGCGGGCGCGCGGCATGGCGGGCAGCGTCGGCGCGACGGCGTTGGCGACCGGCCTGTCGGAGGCCGATGTCGCGGCGTTCTTCCAGGTCTTTGCCAACACGCCGCGCGTCGTCACGCTGTATTCGCAAGGCGTGAACCAGTCGGCGCAGGGCACCGACAAGGTCAACGCCATCCTCAATTGCCATCTCGCCACCGGACGGATCGGAAAAACAGGCGCGTCGCCGTTCTCGCTCACCGGTCAACCCAATGCGATGGGCGGCCGCGAGGTCGGCGGGCTCGCCAACCAGCTCGCGGCGCATATGGGGTTCACGCCGCCGGACATCGATCGCGTGCGCCGGTTCTGGAAGGCGCCGCGCATCGCCACCCATGAAGGGCTGAAAGCGGTCCAGATGTTCGAGGCGATCGCACGCGGCGAGATCAAGGCGCTGTGGGTGATGGGCACCAATCCCGCGGTGTCGCTGCCGAATGCCGACGCCGTCCGCGACGCCATGAAGAAGCTCGAACTGTTCGTGGTGTCGGAGAACGTCGTCTCCAACGATACCGTCGAGGTCGGCGCGCATGTGCTGCTGCCGGCGCAGGCCTGGGGCGAAAAATCCGGTACCGTGACCAATTCGGAGCGCCGCATCTCGCGTCAACGCACGTTCCTGGACGCGCCGGGCGAGGCCAAACCGGATTGGTGGATCCTCGGCGAAGTCGCAAAGCGTCTCGGTTTCGGCGCGGCGTTCGACTTCAATTCGGCGGCGGATATTTTCCGCGAGCACGCCGCGCTGTCGGCATTTGAAAACGACGGCGGGCGCGATTTCGACATTGGCGGGCTGAAGGCGCTGTCGGACGAGGCGTTCGATGCGATGGCGCCGGTGCAATGGCCGATCCGGCTGGAGACGCAGCCGCAGGCGCGCTTCTTCGCCGAAGGCGGTTTCTTCGCCAACGACCGCAGGGCGCGTTTCATTGCGCCGGAAATTCCAGCGTTGCGGACCGAAACCACGCCGGCAAGGCCGCTGCGCCTGAACACCGGCCGTATCCGCGACCAGTGGCACACCATGACCCGGTCGGGCGAAAGCCCGCGGCTCGGCCAGCATCTGCCGGAGCCGTTCGTCGAAGTTCATCCCGACGATGCGGCACGGCATGGCGTTGCCGACGGCGATTTCGCGCGGGTCACCACCGATTACGGACAATGCACGCTTCGCGTCGTCGTCAGCGAACGCCAGCAGCGCGGCATGCTGTTCGCGCCGATCCACTGGAGCGAAGCCAATGCCACCGGCGCCCGCGTCGGCGCGCTGGTGGCGCCGTTTACCGACGCGTTCTCCGGCCAGCCCGAGAACAAGGCGACGCCGGCCTCGATCACGCCTTATGAATATGTGTTCCGCGGTTTTGCGCTGTCGCGCCAGCCGCTCAAATTGCCCGTGCATGCCTGGGGCGTGCACGTCGCCGTCAATGGCGGTCACGGCTATCTGTTTGCCGACAACGCCGATCTGAAGGGGTGGCAGTCCTGGCTGAAGTCCTTCACGTCGGACGATTTCGCCGAATACAAGGATTTCGGTGGTGGTGTCTATCGCGCGGCGTCGTTTAGCGGCGACCGCATCGAGACCTGCCTGTTCATCGGCCCGGCGCGGGATGCCGGCGATTGGAACGTGGTCAAGGGCCTGTTCGCCGCCGATACGCTTTCCAACGACCAGCGCCGGATGCTGCTGTCGGGCAAGTCGTCCGACGGCCTTGCCAATGCCGGCCCGATCGTCTGCGCCTGCTTCGGCGTCGGCCGCAACACCATCTGCGAGAGCATTGTGGCGGGCGCACGCACCGCCGCCGACATCGGCGCCAAATTGAAGGCGGGCACCAATTGCGGCTCCTGCATTCCCGAACTGAAGCGGCTGATCACGCAGACGGGATCGGGCGATGCCGGCGAGCGGAAACTGGCTGCGGCGAATTAAGCCGTCATTGCGAGCCAATCGACGCCCCCAAAAACCTCCTCTATGGTGCGCCCGCTCCAACACGGGTGAACCAAAAAAATGATGTATCTGGAAACGCCGCCAAAACTGATCCCGACTCAAATCTTTTCCGCCATGCCCGCCGAATTCCGGCGCAACGTCCGCACCGAATGGGCCGATGCCAACCGGCCGGGCGCTGCGACCGACTGCTTCATCGAAGGCCCGTCGTTCGACGCCGAGGGCAATCTCTATATCGTCGACATCCCGTTCGGGCGTATTTTCAAGATCAGTCCCGACAAGAAATGGTCGCTGGTGGTCGAATATGACGGCTGGCCCAACGGGCTGAAGATCGCCCGCGACGGGCGCATTCTGGTCGCTGACTATCGCAACGGCATCATGGAGCTCGATGCAAAAGCAGGGCGGATGCAGCACGTGCTGCGGTCGCGCAACTCGGAATCGTTCAAGGGTTGCAACGATCTCCACATCGCCTCCAACGGCGACATCTATTTCACCGACCAGGGCCAGACCGGCCTGCACGATCCGACCGGCAGGGTCTACCGGCTGAAAACCGACGGCCGGCTCGACTGCCTGATCGACACCGGCATCAGCCCAAATGGCCTGGTGCTCGATCCCTCGGAGGCGGTGCTGTTCGTGGCCATGACCCGCGACAATGCGGTGTGGCGGATGCCGTTCATGCGAGACGGCAACGTCTCCAAGGTCGGCCGGTTCTGCTCGACCTTCGGCCCGAGCGGCCCGGACGGCATGACCATGGACAGCGCGGGCCGGCTGTTCGTCGCGCACGCGTCGCTTGGGCATGTCTTTGTGTTCGCGCCCAATGGCGAGTTAATCGCGCGCATCAAGTCCTGCGCCGGGCAGAGCTGCACCAATGTCGCGATCGGCGGCAAGGACATGGACCGGCTTTACATCACGGAGTCGGTGACGGGGACGATGATGGTGGCTGATATCGGTGGGCTGGGTGCTTGAGACAGCGGTCGCTCTAACAGCTCGTCATGCCCGGGCTTGACCCGGGCATCCACGACTTACGTCTCTTTGCGTGAGACAAAGACGTGGATGGCCGGGTCAAGCCCGGCCATGACGGAGAGAGACGGCGTGGGTCACCCTCACATCTTCCGGTTCTTCGTATTGACCGCGATCGCCGCCGCCGCCGCGGCCGTCCGGTTCTCGACGCCGAGTTTCGAGTAGATCTGCTCGAGATGCTTGTCGACGGTGCGCGGGCTCAGCCCCAGAATCTGCGCGATGTCGCGGTTGGTCTTGCCCTTGGAGAGCCACTGCAGCACCTCGCCCTCGCGCGTGGTCAGCCCGAGTTCGCTGGAGAATTCCGCCGGCGTTTCGGCGCCGGAATCCTTGGCCAGCCGCAACAGGAATTCGTTCGGACCGAGCTTGCCCATATACTGCAAGCGGAGTTGCTCGTTGCCGGGAAACGGCGTCATCGCGGCCGCCTTTGAGCCGGCCTTGCCCTTCTCGGCCTGATCGAGCCATTGTGGCACCGGTTCCGGCAGCACGAAATCGTCGTCGCTGTCGGCGGCAAGCGTATCCGCCAGCAGTTTCTGTGCCTGCGGCGTCGCCCACATGATCTTGCCGAGGCTGTTCACCGCCAGCAAATAGCGGCCGGAGACGTCGAGGGCAGCGCGCGCGCTCTGGGTCAGCCGCGCGTTGGCCAGATGGACGCGAATCCGCGCCAGCATTTCCTCGATCGCGATCGGCTTGGTCACGTAATCGACGCCGCCGGCTTCGAGGCCGCGCACGATGTGTTCGGTTTCGGCGAGTCCGGTCATGAAGATGATCGGCACGTTGTCGAGGCCGGCGTCGCGCTTCAGCCGCCGGCAGGTCTCAAAGCCGTCCATCCCGGGCATGACAGCGTCCATCAGCACGATATCGGGCGTGATCTGGTCGACGATCCGCATCGCCGACGCGCCGTCGAGCGCGACCATGACGGTCATGCCGGCGCCGTCGAGCGCGTCGGTCAGGAGCCGCAGCGTCTCCGGCGAATCGTCGACGACGAGAGCGACGTCGCGCTTTTTGGGATCAATGATCATAGCTGTGCAGGGTTTTCAATGTGGCCATGTACTGGTCGAGGTCGAAGCGGTCGACCAGTGAGCGCATTTGCGCGACGAAATCGGCGTGTTCAGGATAGTCGTTTCCGATCTCGTCCAGC
>JAIEPP010000354.1 GCA_019748335.1 Xanthobacteraceae bacterium | reverse complement strand
CAAGATAAAAGCACCGGCGCCCAGGACCTTCCGTCGAAAGGGTACCTCACTGAAAGCCAGGCGGCTTTAATGGCTGTGCCCGATTTTATTGGTGGGCCCGGCAGGACTCGAACCTGCAACCAGACCGTTATGAGCGGCCGGCTCTAACCATTGAGCTACAGGCCCCGCCGCAAGCGGCTGCTCGAGGCGGCCGGCAACGGTGCTGGCATCGTTTACAGGCCGGATCGCGATCCGGCAATGCCGGGCTTAATCGACCGAAACCCCGGCGAATTCAACCACCTTGCGCCATTTTTCGGTCTCGTCAGTGACCAGTTTGCCGAATTCGGCAGGGGTCATCGGCTTCGGGATGCCGCCGACCTCGGCGAGCCGGGCGACCAGTTTCGGGTCCTTCAACGCTTCGTCGATCGCCTTGTTGAGGAGGTCGACGATCTCGGGCGGCGTGCCCTTGGGCGCCGAGATGCCGTAGAAGCCGACGGATTCGAATCCGGGTACGGTTTCGGCGATCGCGGGCACATCGGGTACGCTGGGCCAGCGCTTCGGCGAGGTGACGCCGAGCGCGCGCACGGTGCCGCCTTTCGACTGTTCCAGCGCCGAGGGCAGGTTGTCGAAGATCAGCTGCACCTTGTCGGAAATGATGTCGGGAAAGGCGAGCGCCGAGCCGCGATAGGGCACGTGCTGCATGTCGCACTTGGTCATCGCCTTGAACAGCTCCGCCGACATGTGCACCGAGGTGCCGTTGCCCGACGAGGCGTAGGACACCTTGCCGGGATTGGCCTTGCAGTAGTCGATGAACTCCTGGACGGTCTTCACCGGCATCGCGTTCGACACCACCAGCATGTTGGTGAGCTGCATGATGCTGGCGACCGGCGTGGTGTCGCGGATGAAGTCAAAGGGCAGCTTCTTGTAGAGCGACGTCGAGATCGCGTTGTTGGGCGCGACGAACAAAAGCGTGTAGCCGTCGGGCGGCGAGTTGATCGCGGCGGCGGCTGCGATATTGCCGCCGGAGCCGGCGCGGTTCTCGACCACGAATTGCTGGCCGAAATGATCCGAAAGCCACTGGCTCATGATCCGCGCCACGATGTCGACTGGGCCGCCGGCGGCGAAGCCGATCAACCATTTCACCGGGCGGTTGGGATAATCGGCGGCGGCGGACGGCGCGGTCCCGACCGCAATGCTACCAACAAGGCTCAAAAAGCAAACCAGCAATGCTTTGCGCAAATATCCGGACATTAGGCTTCCCGTCATTTTCTTGTTACGCTCGCGTACATGCTTTCATAAAACGTAGCCCTTGCCTACAACCTCGGCTTTGGTCATTCCGCCCGCAACGCTTGAGGCCAACCATGAAGCTCGCTCAAATCGCCTGTGCCGGCCTGCTGCTGCTGGCCGGCGGCGCTGCGGCGCAAACAGGAGACAAGGCCATTACCAAGACAATTATCAGCCTGGGAACCGCGACGCCCGGCGGCGGCTTTCCGCTCTACGGCAACGCCTTTGCCGAAGTCATGAATGCCGCCGATCCGACGCTGTCGATCGAGCCGCGCAACACCAAGGGCTCCAACGAAAACATCCCGCTGCTGGAATCCGGCCAGCTCGACATGGGGCTGGTGGCGGGGGAGCCCTCCTACGAAGCCTTCATGGGCATCGGCCGGTCGGCGACGAAACTGAAGATTCTCACCGCGATGTATTCCAGTCCCGGCATGTTCGTGGTGCGCGCCGACAGCCCCTACAAGACCATCCGCGACCTGGTCGGCCAGCCGGTGGCGTTCGGCGCCAAGGGGTCGGGGCTGCCGATCCTGTCGCGCTATATGCTCGACGGCATCGGGCTGAAGCAGGACGAGGACTTCAAGTCGATCTATCTCGATCGCGCCGGCGACGGCCCCGCGATGGTGCTGGACGGCCGCGCCGCGGCGCTGTGGGGCGCTGGCATCGGCTGGCCCGGCTTTGACGCGATGTCGGGAGCACCCGGCGGCGCCCGGTTCATCGTGCCGGATGCGGCGGAGATCGTGCGCATCCGCGCCAAGCACACGTTTCTCAAGCCGCTAACGATCCCCGCCAACAGCTACCCGAACCAGACCAGCGCGATCGATTCGCTGGGGTCTTGGAGCTTCATCCTGGTGCGTGAAAATCTGCCGGATGACACAGCCTACCGGCTGGCCAAGACGCTGCACGGGATCGAGGCTGTACTGTGCAAGAAACTGCCGCAGTCCTGCGAGACCACGGCCGCGAACACGGTTGCTGCCGCGCCGAATGTGGGGCTCATCCATCCGGGCGTGATGAAGTATTTTAAAGAGATCGGGGTGGTTAAATGAGGCGCGTTTCTCTCAGCCCGTCGTCCCCGCGAAGGCGGGGACCCATAACCACCGATACTTGTTGTTAGACCACGCTGGCGCACCAGCCTTTGCTAACTCGAACGGTTGTGGTTATGGATCCCGGATCGCGCTTCGCTTGTCCGGGACGACAGTGAGTTTATTTCTTCGCCATCGCGCAAGCCGGATCGATCGGCCCGAACGCTTCCTCGCCCGAAATCTTGGCGAGGATCTTGTAATAGTCCCACGGATACTTCGATTCTTCCGGCGTCTTGACCTGTACCAGCATCAAATCGTGGATCATCAGATTGTCCTCGCGCAGCTTGCCGTTGCGGGCGAAGAAATCCTCGATCGGCTTTTCGCGCATCTTCGCCGCCACCTTGAGCGGCTCGTCGGTGCCGGCGTCCTTGATGGCGTTGAGATAGTACATCACGGAGGAATAGACGCCGGCCTGCCACATCGTCGGCATCCGGTTCATCTTGGCGAAATAGCGTTTCGACCATTCGCGGGTCTTGTCGTCCATGTCCCAGTAGAACGACGTCGTCAGCAGCAGGCCCTGCGCCGCCGGCAGTCCGAGCGAATGAATGTCTGTGATCAGCGCCAGCAGGGCCGCCATCTGCTGGCCGCCCTTGAACACGCCGAACTCCGAGCCGGTCTTGATCTCGTTCATGTTGTTTGGCGGACCGGCCGCGATGCCGATGATCTTGGCTTTGGAAGCCTGCGCCTGCAGCACGAACGACGACAGGTCCGGGGTGGCAAGCGGCGGCTTCACCGAGCCCAGCACCTTGCCGCCGTTGGCGTTGATCACGGTCGAGGCGTCACGCTCCAGCGAATGGCCGAACGCGTAATCATCGGTGATGAAGAACCAGCTGTCGCCGCCGCGCTTCACTACGGCCTGCGCGGTGCCGACCGCGAGCGCGCGGGTGTCGAACACCCACTGCATCGCGTAGGGCGAGCAGAACTTGCCGTGGAAGTCGGCGGTGCCGGTGGAGTGGGTGATGAACAGTTTCTTCTTTTCGTTGGCGACGTTCTGGACGGCGAGGCCGACCGCCGAGACCGGTACGTCGACGATAAGGTCGACCTGTTCGGTGTCATACCAGCGGCGCGCCAGCGCGGCGCCGATGTCGGCCTTGAGCTGGTGATCGCCGATGATGATGCTGACCGGCTTGCCCAAAACCTTGCCGCCGAAATCGTCGATCGCCATCTGGGCCGCGGTGACCGAGCCCTGGCCGGTCGGGGTCGATGCCGGACCGTTCATGTCTGTGAGAACGCCGATCTTGACAACGTCATCGGAGACTTGCGCCAGTGCGGCGGTAGACGCCAGCATCGCAACCGCAAGCGCCCCCAATGTTGATAGCTTCCTGGAGTGGTTCCCGGCGAACATCCTGTCTCTCCCTGCGCACGGCACATTGGCCGCGATGGCTTGTTTCGGCGGCTTTCGGGCGCCGATTGGTCCCATTTGCAACTATTCGAAAGCCGGCGTCAACTTGGCCGGATGGATGAGATGGCGGTAGCCGGTAGCCGATTCTATTTATTTCCGGCCCGATTCAGGGCATAGGCGAGCGATGAGTTCACCCCAGCGCCTGCCGGCCTCGTTGACGCCGCTCGATGCCGCACTCGCCGCCCTGCTGCGGGGCGTCGCGCCGGTGCCGTCGGTCGAACTGCCGCTGGCGGAAGCGCTGCGCTGCATGGCTGCCGAAATGCCGCCACTGAGCGCGCATCCGGCGCACGACATTGCCGCCGCCGATGGTTTTGCGCTGCGCGCGCGCGATCTCGTCGGCGCGTCCTCCTATTCGCCCCTGCCATTGGCTGCGGCGCCGGCCTGGGTAGAGGCAGGTGCGGCCATTCCCGACGGCTGCGACTGCGTGCTGGATTCCGACTGCGTCGATGTCACGGGTCCAATTGCGCAGGTCGTCGCGGAAGCTACTCCGGGGCAGGGGGTTCGCCGCGCCGGTGGCGATATCGCCGCGGGAAGTCTGGTCGTCGAAGCCGGGCGGCGTGTGCTGCCACGTAATCTCTTGATCGCGCGCGCCGCAGGCCTCGAGAAATTGAAGGTGCGGCGTCCACGTGTTGCCATTCTCAATATTCCCGGTGGCACGGTGACATCAGGTCTGATCGCGGAAAGCGCGCGCACCGCCGGCGCCGATGTCGTCGCGCGCACGGCTGCAGGGCGGGATGCCGTGTCGATTGCCGCTGCCATCGACGTCAACGCCAGCGACCTGCTTCTGATCGTCGGCGGTTCCGGTGTCGGCCGCACCGATGCGGCGGTGACGGCATTGGCTGAACGCGGCGAGGTCATCGCGCATGGCATTGCCTTGCAGCCTGGCCGCACTTCCGCCGTCGGGCGCATCGGCAAGACGCCCGTGGTGGTGCTGCCGGGCGCATCGGATCAGGCGTTCGCGGCGTGGTGGACGCTGGTGCTGCCCGTGCTCGATCGCCTGTCGGGCCGCAGGCCGCGCAAGACGCTGAAATTGCCGCTGGCGCGCAAGATCGCCTCAGGCGTCGGCATTGCCGAAATCGTCTTGCTGGAACGAAAGCGGGGCGCCTGGACCACCTTGGCCGCCGGTGAATTGTCGCTTGGTGCGATTGCGCGTGCCGAAGCCTGGCTCGTGGTGCCTGATGGCTCCGAAGGATTTGCGGCGGGCGCTGATGTCGATGCCTATATGCTGCGGGAGTGACAGGGATTCCCGCATGAGCAAGACCCCGCTGCCGAAAAGTTCCGACAATCCCGATCAGGACCAGTTTCTGGCCATCCTGTCGCGCGAAGAAGCGCTGACACGGTTCGAGGCCGCGCTGTTTCCGCGCGCGGTGCCCGGCGAGACAAGGTCGCTCGCGGAGGCGCTCGGCTGCGCCCTGTCGGAAGATATCATGGCGCCGATCGACGTGCCGCCGTTCGACCGCTCCAATGTCGACGGTTTTGCGGTGCGTTCCGCCGATCTGGCCTCGGCCGGCGAGGCTTCGCCGGTGCGGATGATGCTGAACGACGAGGTGATCGCCTGTGGCACCGCGCCGGTGCGGCCGGTGCTGTCGGGGACGGCCACCTCCATCGCCACCGGCGGCCCGGTGCCGCGCGGCGCCGATGCCATCGTGATGGTCGAACACACCCAGCCTGCGGGTCCGCGCGCCATCGAGGTCCGCCGGGCGGCGTCGCCCGGGCAATTCGTCTCCTATGCCGGCTCCGATATCGCGCGCGGCGAGGCGCTGCTGCGCGGCGGCACCGTCATCGGCTCACGCGAGATTGGCATGCTGGCGGCCTGCGGCATTGCGGAGGTTTCCGTCGCGCGGCGACCGCGCGTGGCGATCCTCTCCACCGGCGATGAATTGGTGCAGCCGGGCCTGCCGCTGCGCCCAGCGGCGATTTACGACAGCAACGGCGCGATCGTGACGTCAGCGGTGACGGAGAACGGCGGCGAGGCGAATTTTCTCGGTGCGATCCCCGACGACGAAGCGCTGCTCGAAGCCGCGATGCGCAAGGCGCTCGAAACCTGCGACATGCTGGTGCTCTCGGGCGGCACCTCAAAAGGCGCGGGCGACGTCTCCCACCGCATCATCAGCCGGCTCGGCCGACCCGGGATCATCGCTCATGGTGTCGCGCTGAAGCCGGGCAAGCCGCTGTGCCTCGCGGTCTGCGACGGCAAGCCCGTGATTATCCTGCCGGGATTTCCGACCTCGGCGATGTTCACCTTCCACGACATGATCGTGCCGGTGCTGCGGCGGATGGCCGGCCTGCCGCCGCGTTCCGACGCCAAGGTCACGGCAAAAATCCCGGTGCGGATCGCATCCGAACTCGGCCGTACCGAATTCGTCATGGTGTCGCTGGTCGAAAGCGCGGACGGATTGATCGCCTATCCCACCGGCAAGGGCTCCGGCGCCATTACATCTTTCGCGCAGGCCGACGGCTTTCTGCGCATCGACGCGCTGGCCGACCAGATGCCGGCCGAATCCCAGGCCGAGGTGACGCTGTTCACGCCGCATGTGCGGGTGCCGGATCTGGTCATCGTCGGCAGCCACTGCACCGGGTTAGATCTGGTGACGGCGCCGCTGGCGCATGCCGGGCTTTCGGTACGCTCGATCGCGGTCGGCAGCCTCGGCGGGCTGGCGGCGGCCAAACGCGGCGAATGCGATTTCGCGCCGATCCATCTGTTCGACGACAAGACCGAAACCTACAACACGCCGTATCTCACCGATGCGCTCGAACTGGTGCCGGGCTGGCGGCGGATGCAGGGCATCGTGTTTCGCAAGGGCGATGCGCGCTTCGAAGGTTTGAGTGCGGAAGCGGCGGTGCGCGCGGCCGTCGCCGATCCCGCCTGCATCATGGTCAACCGCAACCAGGGCGCCGGTACGCGCATCCTGATCGACCGGCTGCTTGGTGAGGCGCGGCCTGACGGCTACTGGAATCAGCCGCGCTCGCACAATGCGGTCGCGGCTGCCGTGGCGCAGCATCGCGCCGACTGGGGCATGACCATTGCGCCGGTGGCGCATGCGTCAAACCTGGGTTTCATTCCGTTTGCCGAAGAGCATTATGATTTCGCGCTGGTCAAGGCGCGCAAGCAAAGGCCTGCCGTGCAGGCCTTCCTCGACGCGCTGGCATCGGGCGAAGGCCGGGCGGCGCTGGAACGCGCGGGATTTCGGCCGGCTTAAACGCGCACCAAAAAGCGCGAGCGGGGGACGGGAATGGCAAGACCTTTGTCGATTGCGATCGTCGGCGCCGGCATGGGCGGCCTCGCCGCCGCCGCGGCGTTGCGGCGGGTGGGCATCGACGTCACCGTCTACGAGCAGGCGACGCAATTCGCGCGGCTCGGCGCAGGCATCCAGATCGGCTGCAATGCGATGCAAGTGTTGCGCGGCCTCGGGCTGGAACAAAAACTTCGCGCGCAGTCGTTCTATCCGCGTTCCTGGAACAACCGCGACTGGCGCACCGGCGAAATCAAGTTCGACATGATCTTTGGCGAAAGCGCTGAACAGAAATACGGCGCGCCCTATCTGCTGGCGCATCGCGGCGATCTGCATGCGGCGCTAGCAAGCGCCGTGCCCGACGAATGCGTCAAACTCAATCACAAACTAGTCGGGCTCGATGAGACCGGTGAGGGCGTACGCCTGACATTCGCCAATGGCGCAGCGGCATTGGCCGACGCCGTGATCGGCGCCGATGGCGTTCATTCGGTCGTGCGCGACATTTTGTTCGGCGGATCGCCGGCCAATTTTACTGGCCGTATCGCTTACCGCACGACCTATCCGGCATCGCTGCTCGGCGGCGAGAAGATCGATGATTGCACCAAATGGTGGGGCGAGGACCGCCACATCGTGATCTATTACGTCAAGCCGGACCGCAGCGAGATCTACCTCGTCACCAGTCAGCCGGAGCCCGAGTTTCGCATCGAGTCATGGTCGGCGAAGGGCGATGTCAGGGAATTGCGCGAGGCCTATGAAGGGTTCGACCGTCAGGTCGAACGGGTGCTGGCGGCGTGTCCGGACGTGCACAAATGGGCGATCGTCGATCGTGAATCCCTGGCGCATTGGACCGATCGTAACGTGACGCTGCTCGGCGACGCCTGCCATCCGATGACGCCTTACATGGCGCAGGGAGCCGCGATGGCGATCGAGGATGCTGCGGTGCTGTCGCGTTGCCTC
>JAIEPP010000438.1 GCA_019748335.1 Xanthobacteraceae bacterium | reverse complement strand
GTCGCCAAGGAAATCCGCGATGCCGGCGGCAAGGCAGAAAGCATGGTGCTTGACGTCCGCAAGCGCGAGGATTGCGTCGCCGTTGCCAAGCACGTCGCCGACAAGATCGGGCAGGTCTCGATCCTGGTCAACAATGCCGGCATCGCCCGCCGCAACGGCATGCTCGGCGCCGCCGAGGCCGTGATCAACGACTGGGAAGACATCATCGCCATCAACCTCAACGGCGTCTTCAACGTGACCTACGCCTTCCTCGAGCCGTTGCGGGCTTCGAAGGGGCGCATCGTCAATATCGGCTCGATCCAGTCCTTTGTGCATTTGAAGACGCCGAGTTCGCCGGCCTACACCGCCTCCAAGCACGGCGTGCTCGGCTTCACCAAGGCGCTGGCCGCCGAACTCGGCAAGGAAGGCGTTCGCGTCAACGCGATCGGACCTGGTTTTATCGAGACGCCGCTGAACGAAAAGGTGCGCGCGACCAATCCGGAACTGGCGAAAACCTTCATCGCCCACACTCCGCTCGGGCGCGCCGGCACCGCCGAGGACATCGTCGGCCCCGCGATCTTCCTCGCCTCCGACATGTCCGCCTATGTCTCGGGTTCGATCGTGATGGTCGACGGCGCCTACCGGACGGTGTGAGCATCCGATGTCCAACGCCCCGCATTTCGATATCGACGTAGCAGGCTTCTGGGCCGATCCCTATCCGGCGCTGGCGAAAATGCGCAAGGAAGCGCCGATCGCGTTCGTGCCGCAGCTTAATTCCACCGTGTTCACGCGGCGCGACGACATCTTCAGCCAGGAGAAGCGCATCGACGTGTTCTCCTCGCACCAGCCGGGCGGGCTGATGAACGTACTGATGGGCCACAACATGATGCGCAAGGATGCGACGCGCATATGGCGGAACGCGCGGCGATGTTTCCGGCGGTGTCGCCGCGCACGGTGCGCGATACCTGGGTCCGCCAGTTCCAGGCCCACGCCGACCGCATCCTCGACGAGCTCGCGCCGCGGGGTGCTGCCGATCTCTGCAAGGCGTTCGCGCTGCCGCTGTCGGCCGAATGCCTGAAGGACATTACGGGTCTGACCAACATGCGCTTTGCGGACATGGACGCGTGGTCGCAGGCGATGATCGACGGCATCGCCAACTATACCGGCAACAGGGAAGTCGAGGAACGCTGCCACGCCGCCACCGCCGGGATCGACGCCGCGATCGACGACATGATTCCTGTCGTGACCAAACATCCCGACACCTCGATCCTCAGCGTGCTACTGGCCGCCGGCCAGCCGATGGAAAGCATCCGCGCCAACATCAAGCTCGCGATCTCCGGTGGCCAGAACGAGCCGCGAGACGCCATCGCAGGCGCGAGCTGGGCGCTGCTGACGCATCCCGATCAACTCGCGCTCGTTCGCGAGGGAAAAGCAAAGTGGCTCGACGTGTTCGAGGAATATGCGCGCTGGATCGCGCCGATCGGCATGTCGCCGCGCCGCGTCGCCAAGTCATGGTCGTATGGCGGCGTCGATTTCGAGCCTGACGACCGCGTGTTCTTCATGTTCGGCTCGGCCAATCGCGACGAGGCCTGCTTTGCCGATCCCGACCGCTTCGACGTCACGCGAAGCACGCAAAAGAGCATCGCCTTCGGCGCCGGCCCGCATTACTGCGCCGGCGCGTTCGCCTCGCGCGCCATGGTCGCCGATGTCGCACTGCCGAGCCTGTTCGCGCGATTGAAGGGATTGCGGCTCGACGCGCGCGAGCCGGTGCGGATCGGCGGCTGAGCGTTTCGCGGCCTGCTCAACCTGCCGGTCGAATGGGAGGTCTGATCGCGACGCTTATCGGCTCGCGCCGCTGTCGACACCATCCCGCGGCAGCAACTTGATCCGCTGGAACCACCAGCGCATGCCGAGATGCCAGAGATAACCGGCAATGGCGCCGCTGACCGCCCAGATGACCAGGCTGGCGATACTATGTGAATCGCTCGACCAGAACATCCAGCCGCCCCACATCACGGCGAACGCGATCGAACAATATTGAAGAGGGACCCGAGGTTTCATGGCGTGCTCCACTACGGAATGGAAACACGCTAGGTGTAGCCGCCGCGTCCTACCGTGAGGCGCATCACGCCGGGTCCGCCGCCGTCCGCCTCACCCGAACCGCGCCCGCGAACGCTCTTTGGCCTTCGCGGCTTCCACCTCGCGGTCGCGCGCCGGCGCATTGGTTTGCAGCGACGCCATCAGGCGTTTGGCGCTGTCGGAGACTTCCGAGACCGCGCGGTTGAAGGCCTCGGCGTTCGCCTGCGACGGCGAGTTGAAGCCCGAAAGCTTGCGCACGAATTGCAGGGCCGAGGCATGGATCTCCGCCTGCGTCGCCGGCGGATCGAAGTTGAACAGCGTCTTGATGTTGCGGCACATGGCTGTCTCCCGGCTGCTGCCGCTCCCAAGGACGAACGGCCCACACAATTCCCGACAATACCGCCTATTCTGTCATAGAATGAGCGGCGTGTTCACCCCCCCGGCAAAAGCGAGTCCCCGATGAGCCATGTGACTTACAAGATCGTCCAGCATGACGGCGGCTGGGCCTACACCGTCGACGGCGTCTTCTCGGAACCGTTTCCGAACCGCGCCGCGGCGCTGGCAGCGGCCCGGCGGGTGGCGGCCGAGCAACGGGTTCCCGGCCGCACCGAGGCCATTCAATACGAGACCTCGGACGGCAAGTGGCACACCGAGACGGCTGCCGGCAGCGACCGGCCGGAAACCGACGTCGAGGGTTGATGCGCCCCTACGGTCTGGTGACCGTGAAAGCGCCGATGTGATAGCCTCCCCGCCAAGCGGCCCGAAGCGGCCGCACCCCGGGGGAGCACATCATGAATTTTTCGCACGCAGCCTTGTCGGTGGCCTTCGCCTTGACCTCCCTCACCGCATCCGCCGCCGACGCGCCGGCCCCGAAACAGGGCGACTGGATCGCAAAGGATTTCAAATTCCACACCGGTCAGGTCATGCCGGAGCTGCGACTGCACTACACCACGATCGGCGAGCCGACCGGCCAGCCGGTGCTGGTGCTGCACGGCTCCGGCGGCGACGCGTCGCGGATGCTGACGGCGGAATTCGCCGGCCAGTTGTTCGGCCCCGGCCAGCCGCTGGATGCCGCGAAATACTACATCATCATTCCGGATGGACTCGGCCACGGCAAATCGTCGAAGCCCTCGGACGGCATGAAGACCGCATTTCCCCGATACAATTACGAGGACATGGTCGATGCGCATTATCGCCTCGTCAAGGACGGCCTCGGCGTCAAACATCTGCGGCTCGTGATCGGCAATTCGATGGGCGGCATGCACGCCTGGATCTGGGCCAGCAGATATCCGCAGTTCATGGATGCGGTGGTGCCGATGGCCTCGCAGCCGACCGAGATGGCGGCGCGCAACTGGATGCTGCGGCGGATGATGATCGAGACCATCCGCAACGACCCCGACTACAAGGACGGCAATTACACCGCGCCGCCGCGGATGATGAAATACGCCGTCAACGCCTATCAGATCGCGACCGGCGGCGGCACGCTTGCCTATCAGATGCAGGCGCCGACGGCGGCGGCCGCCGACAGGATGCTCGACGAGCGGCTGGCTGCGGCGGTCACGGCCGATGCCAACGACTTCATCTATCAGTGGGAAGCCTCGCACGATTACAATCCAGCTCCGCGGCTCGACAAGATCGAGGCCACGCTGCTGGCGATCAATGCCGCCGACGACGAGCGCAATCCGCCGGAGACCGGCGTTACCGATGCGGCGCTGAAACGCGTCAAGAACGGCCGGCTGTTTTTGATCCCGGCTTCGACCGAGACCCGCGGTCATCTCACCACCGGCAACGCCGCGTTCTGGAAGCAACAGCTGCAGGAATTGCTGCAGACCGCACCGCAGAAGACGATGTAAGCCCAACGCGGCATCGGAGCCTGCGACAAAGCGCGCCTTGATTTTGCACCGCATCAATTGCGATGCCCCGCATCGCTCATTATTTGAGCGCGCATCCCAAGGTCGGCTCTGGTTGAATTGTCACGCTACGATTCGTGAGGTGCGCACACACCCGCGACCAACCATACCTCGTGGCGGAGGATCGGATGCGAAGGCTCGCGCACTTTGTTTTGCTCGCGTGTCTGTCGGTGCTGGCAAGCACGGCGCTTGCCTTCGACAACGGCCAATACGACAACGTCGCGCCCGACATCCGCGCCTGGTTCAAGAGCGTGATGGCGCCGAACGGCGTGCCCTGCTGCGATATCTCCGACGGTCATCGCACCAGCTATGACGTTCGCGAGGGCGCCTATTGGGTTCCGATCGAAGGCCAGTGGATGGCGGTGCCGGATCGCGCCGTCATTCGTGACCGCGGCAATCCTGTCGGCGAAGCCGTGGTGTGGTACGTGCACCACCGCGGCAGCATCATCATCAGCTGCTTCGTGCCGGCGGATTCGGTGTGAGTTCCACATCGCGCTGAGGCGTGGTGCGTGTTAGGTCGGCGGATGACCGACGAAACGAAAACCGACAACGTCCGCGCCGTGATGCGATGGATTCTCGCCGCGCTGTATGCGGCGGCAGGCATTGCCCACCTCTGGGCTCCGGACAAGCTGCTCGCGATCACGCCGTCCTGGGTGCCCTATGCGCGCGAAGTCGTGCTCATCACCGGACTCTGCGAACTGGCCGGTGCGATCGCGCTGGTGACGAGACCGTTGCGGTGGTGGGCCGGCGTCGCGCTTGCGGCCTATGCGCTCTGCGTCTGGCCCGCGAACTTCAAGCATGCGCTCGACGGCATCGATCTGCCCTACATCGCCAACAGCTGGCTCTATCACGGCCCGCGGCTGGCCTTTCAGCCGGTTCTGATCTGGTGGGCTTTGTACAGTTCAGAGGTAATCGACTGGCCTTGGCGGCGATAAGGTGTAGTCGCCGAAGGTCGGCAATGGTATTTGTCGGCGGACGACGCAAGTTTCGGAGGACGACATCTTGACCGATTTCAGCGCCAGCGACCTCGCAACCATCTATCCCGCTCCCTCACCGCGCGTGATCGCCAAGGCGCGGCCGGAGATCGACGTTCATGCAAAAAAGTTCATCGGCATGTCGCCGTTCTGCGTACTGGCGACATCCGGCTCCGACGGCGCCGTCGATGCGTCGCCGCGTGGTGGCAATCCGGGCTTTGTCAGCGTCGCCGGTCCGAACGAATTGCTGATGCCGGATCGATCCGGCAACAACCGGATCGACAGTTTCAGAAACATCGTCGAGGGATCGGGCTTCGTGCAGTTGATCTTCTTCGTGCCGGGAATCGACGAGACGCTGCGCGTCGGCGGCAGGGGAAGACTGTCGGCGGACCCGGAGCTGCTGGCATCGATGGTAGAGTTCGGCAATCCGCCGCGTGCGGCGCTGCGCATCGACGTCAGCGAAGTCTATTTCCACTGCGGCAAGGCGCTGATGCGCTCGAAGCTGTGGGGCGGCGATCGCGTCGAGCGTTCGGTGATGCCCAGCATCGGCGAAGTGATCCACGACCAGACCGGCCTCGGCGAGCGAGAGAGCCAGGATGTGATCTACGAGCGGTACAAGACGCAGCTGTAGGGTAACGTCTTCACCCTCCCCTGGAGGGTAAAGCCGTCAGTGCTCGCTCTCGAGCCCACCAACATGCTTCTGGGTGTAGAGTTCAAGCCCGATGCGCTTGATCAGGTCGAGCTGGGTCTCGAGGAAATCGATGTGGTGTTCCTCGTCCTTCATCAGTTGCTCGAACAGGTCGCGGCTGACGTAGTCCTTGACCCCATGACAGTAGGTCGCGGCTTCCTGGTAGAGCGCGCGTGCCGCGATCTCGGAGGCGAGATCGCAGTCGATGATTTCCTTGACGTTCTGGCCGATCCGCAAGGGATCGAGCACCTGCAGGTTGGGGAAACCGTCGAGGAACAGGATCCGGTCGGTGAACTTGTCGGCGTGCTCCATCTCCTCGATGGATTCCTTGCGCCAGACCTTGGCCATGTCGAGCAGGCCCCAGTTGTTGAGAAGCCGGTAATGCAGCCAGTACTGGCTGATGGCGGTGAGCTCGCTGCGCAGGCCCTTGTTGAGATAATCGATGACTTTGGGGTCGCCCTGCATGGTGCACTCCGGGGTTTGAGCCAAACCGGCCCGAAACTAGATTTAGAAGGCTTCTAAGTGAGTTCACAGACGAGAGCAACCACTTGGCCAAGAAAGCGGTGGGAACCACAAATCCCAGAAGATTCAGAGAGTTTCAGCTGGCCGCGAGTGCAAAGGCTGGCGTGACGACTTCCTGGGCCGGCTCGTCATTGGCGGCCGCATGGCTGTGCGGGCAGCCGGAGCAGCAGGCCTTGGCGCAGGCACCGAGCGCTTCATCGATGATGGTCTTGATGGTGCGCGCACAGCGACCGCATTCGGCGCTGCAACCGAGGCAGCCGTAGATCTGCTTTGGATTGCGCGGCAGGTCCGTCGCCGTGCTGACGGCATTGCGGACATCGTGGTCGCTGATGACGTTACAGGAACAGACGATCATGAAGTCGGCGGGCCCATCGGTGATGCTTGAGTTCTCAGATATTGAAGCACAGCATCAGATGCAAAAGGAAAAACCGCAGTTTCAAGCAATTCCAAACTGATGCTGAATACAGCTTGGAATGGATCTAAAAAGGCGCGTTGCGGCAGATCAAAAACCCGCACTTTTCCGGGGAATTTACAGGGCTAATCACCGCCTCAGCCGCCATCCCCACCACCACCACTGTCCCCTCCGCCGCTGCTGTCACCCGCTGAGCTGCCCCAATCGCCGCTGGCGCCGGAGCTAGCGGAATCGTCCGACGACGAACTGTCGGCGCTGAACCATGAGAAAATATTCCAGCCATTGCCGCTGGAATCGTAGCTGGCGCTGCCATCGGAATCGCCGCCGGAGGTGTTCCCGCGCCGGGCCGCTCGGCTCTGCCCCCGGTTCATCAAGAGATAGCCAATCAGCGAGGTCCCGCCGACCGCTACCAGCAACGCCGTCATTCCGCTCGTCATGGCACCTTCCCGGTTCGGGTTCCGGCCCGGGCGTGGGCCGGCTCCCTGCCATTATTCGTCGCCAAATAAGGCATAGCCGTTCATTGATCATTTAGGCGAAATGTGGAACTTTCGCGGGGACAGAACGCTTTAGCGGCTGTCCTTGCTCCCAAGAGAAAGGTGATGCCATGAAGAAGACTTTGATGGCGCTCGGTGCCGTCGCCACCCTGGCCATTTCGGCCGTGGCAATCCCCGCTCCCGCCCATGCCCAGCGCGGTGTCGCGGCAGGTGTCGCAGCAGGGCTGATCGGCGGCGCCATTGTCGGCGGCGCGATCGCCTCGCAGAACGGTTATTACGGCCCCGGCTACTACGGACCGGGATATGGATACGGCGGCGGCCCGGCCTATGTCGTCGAGCCCGGCTACGGTCCCGACTGCTTCATCCAGCGCCAGCGCTTCTGGGACGGCTATGGCTGGCGGGTTCGCAACGTCAGGGTCTGCAACTAAGCCCGTTCACCTTCATTAAATCGAACGCATCGCCCCGGAAAGCAGCCGCTTTCCGGGGCGATGCCGTTTTGCTGCGGGAAAAAAGCCGTTTTTCGCGCTCATCAGGCGGCAGGTCTGCCTTAGACGGCTTCCGTGCGCTTTCCGGCGAGGCGGCCAGCGCGAACGGTGTGAACTAAACCCGGCGCCATCCGTGGCGTCACCCTCAGGAGAGCCAAAGACATGAAGAAGACATTTGCTGCCTTGGTCGCGGTCGCGACGATTGCCGGTTCGCTCGCTGCGACGCCCGCAAGCGCGCAGCGTGGCGTTGGCGCCGGTATCGCGGCCGGCCTGATCGGCGGCGCGATCATCGGTGGCGCGATTGCCTCCAGCCGCCCGTCCTACGGCGCCCCGGTCTACGTCGAAGACGCGCCCCCGCCCTGCCGCTGGGCGCGCGAGCGCTTCTGGGAT
>JAIEPP010000451.1 GCA_019748335.1 Xanthobacteraceae bacterium | reverse complement strand
GGTATTATCGGTTACGGCAGCATCGGGCGCTACTTTGCGGGGATCGCAAAGGTGCTGGGCATGGAAATTCTGGTCGCCGATCCCTTTGCGACCATCGACGATGCCGCGATTCGGCATGTGCCGCTCGAAGATCTTCTCGGCCGCGCCGACTTTGTCGTCTGCCTCGCTATCGCCAATGAAAATACCGAGAACCTGATCGGGCAGGCGGCGCTGGCGCGGATGCAGCCGCACGCGTTCTTCATCAACCTGTCGCGCGGCAATCTCGTCGATGAGGCCGCACTGGCGGCGGCGCTGTGCGAGAAGCGCATTGCCGGAGCGGCGATGGATGTCGGCCGCGCGCTGGACCAGATGCCGACGCCGGACCTGGCGAAATTGCCGAACGTGATCGCGACGCCGCATATCGGCGGACTGACGCCGCCGGCGATCGAGAGCCAGTCGCTGGAGACGGTAGGGCAGGTCGAGACAATCATCGCCGGCCAGGTTCCGCACGGCGCGGTCAATGCCAGCAGCTGGACGCGCCGGTCCTGAGCCATGCGTCATCGGCTATTTCGTTGAGGCGCCGGAACTGAGTATACCGGTCGGGCAAGATTATTCCCGGAGCCATTCATGGACCAACAAACCAGGCTGCCGTTGTCCGGCATTACTGTCATCTCGCTCGAACAGGCGATCGCAGCACCGCTCGCCAGCCGGCACCTGGCCGATTGGGGCGCGCGCGTCATCAAGATCGAACGTCCCGGCAAGGGCGATTTTTGCCGCGACTACGATTACGTCATGAACGGAATGTCGAGCCAGTTCGCCTGGACCAATCGCTCCAAGGAAAGTCTGGCGCTCGACGTCAAAAGCGAAGAAGGCCAACGCGTGCTCGACGCGCTGTTGCCACAGGCCGACGTCTTTCTGCAAAATCTGGCGCCGGGTGCGGCGAAACGACTGGGCCTCGACGCAGCGACCCTGGTCGAGCGTTTTCCGCGCCTGATCGCCTGCGACATTTCCGGCTACGGCAGCGGCGGACCCTACAGTGAGAAAAAGGCCTACGATCTGCTCGTACAATGCGAGGCCGGCTTTCTCTCGGTCAATGGCACGCAGGAGGCGCCGGCCAAATGCGGCATCGCGGTCGTCGATACCGCGACCGGGATGTACATCGTTAACGGTGTGCTGATGGCGCTGTTCAACCGCGAGCGAACCGGGAAGGGCATGGCGTTCGAGGTGTCGCTGTTCGATTCGATGACGGAGTGGATGAGCTATCCCGCCTATTATACCGAAGGTGCCGGGAAGCCGCTGGTGCGTACCGGGACGCGGCATGCCACGATTGCGCCGTACGGGCCGTTCCGCTGCGGCGATGGCCGCGTGGTTTTCTTCGGCATCCAGAACGCGCGCGAATGGGACGCGCTGTGTGCTCGCGTGCTTGATGATGCGGCGCTAGCGGCCGATCCACGGTTCTGCACCAATCCACAGCGCATGCAGAACCGCGACGCACTGGAAGCCCTGATCGAACAGAAATTCGAGAAGTATTCGGCCGAACAGGTGCTGCAGCGTCTCGATGCTGCGGCGATTGCCAATGCCAACATGAATACGGTCGAGACGTTTCTGGAGCATCCGCAGCTTCATGCGCGCCATCGCGTTCAGAAGGTGGGATCGCCGAACGGACCGCTGACGAGTTTTCTGCCCGCGATCACCATTCCCGGCGTGACGCCCGTGATGGGCGATATTCCCGCGGTCGGCGAACACACCGAAGCCATTCTCGGCGAACTCGGGCTCCGCCAAAAGGTAAGCTCATGACCGCGCCGCGATTGACCCGAACCTATCTCGCTGTGCCGGCACATCGCGTGAAGATGGTGCAGGGCGCGGCAGCTTCTGCCGCCGACGCCGTGTTCATGGACCTCGAAGATGCGGTGCCTCCGTCCGAGAAAGCTGCCGCGCTGGCCGCCGCCGCGGCGGCGCTGGCCGGGCAGGATTGGGGAAAGAAGACCGTCGCGGTTCGGCTCAATGCCATCGACAGTCCGTCGATACAGGAAGAGATAAAGCGGCTCGGCGGGATCAAGCGGCTGGACGCCTTCATCATTCCCAAAGCGGAGACGATCGCCGACGTCGCGCAGATCAGCCGCTGGGTCAGCGACGCCGTCGGCGCGCGCGCCGCGCCGGTCGAGTTGGAACTGTTGATCGAAACCGCGCGTGGGCTGGTCAACGTGGAAACGCTCGCGGCGATGGGTGGGCTGGTCACGGCGTTGCACCTCGGTGTCGGCGATTTCGCGGCTTCGATCGGCGCGCGCAGCGCCGAGATCGGCGCCTCGCCGTCGGGCTATAGGCATGTCGGCAGCGCGGCGGATGGTCATCCCCAGGTTCCGCTCGATCTGTTCGCCTATCCGATGATGCGGCTGCTGGTTGCCGCGCGCGCCTTCGGCCTGCGCGCGATCGACGGGCCATGCGGCGCCTTCCGCGATGCCGTCGCGACCCAGGCCACGGCGGCTAAGGCGGCGGCGATGGGATTTGACGGCAAGCAGGTGATTCATCCGAGCCAGATCGAGCCGACGCGCGATGCCTTCATTCCGTCAGACGAGGAACTGGCCTATGCCGACCGCGCCATCGCGGCGATGGAGGAAGCGGAGCGAAACGGGCAGGGCGCTGTCACCGTCGATGGCAAGATGGTCGATTATGCCAACATCCGGATGATCCGGCGCTTGAAGAGTTTCAAGTGAAGGGATACGCAGGCTGATGCGGCTTCCCTTTTTCTACGGCTGGATGATCGTGGTGGTGACCTTCGTCACCATGGCGATCGGCGTCAATGCGCGCACCGCGTTCTCGCTGTTCTTTCCGCCGATCATCGGCGAGTTCGGCTGGGAGCGCGGCGTCACCGCCGGCGCCTTCTCGTTCGGCTTCGTGGTTTCCGCCATCGTCAGCCCGCTGATCGGCCGCATGATGGACCGTTTCGGTCCGCGCGGGGTGATGGAGATCGGCGTGGCGCTGATGGGTGGCGGCCTGCTGCTGGCGCCGCTGACGACGCAACCCTGGCATCTCTATCTCACCATCGGCGTGATGGTCGGCGCCGGCAGCGTCTGTCTCGGTTATTCCGGCCAATCGCTGTTTCTGCCGAACTGGTTCATGCGCCGCCGCGGCCTCGCGATGGGGCTGGCGTTCGCCGGCGTCGGCATCGGCTCGGTGACGCTGCTGCCGTGGGTGCAGCACATGATCGAGCAGACCGGCTGGCGCACCGCCTGCACCGCGATGGGCATCCTGGTGCTCGTCGTGCTGGCGCCGATCAACCTGCTGCTGCGCAAGAAGCCCGAGGATATCGGCCTGCTGCCGGACGGCGACGCCGCGCCGACGGCGACTTCGGCGAAGCCGCTCTCCAACATCGTCGATCCCGTCTGGGCGGCCACCGACTGGACGCTCTCCCGCGCGCTGCGCACCGCGCGCTTCTGGTGGATTGCGCTTGGTTACTTCTGCGGCCTGTACATCTGGTACGCGGTGCAGGTGCACCAGACCAAGTTCCTGCTCGACATCGGTTTCAGCCCGAATGTCGCGGTGTGGGCGCTGGGCGTGGTCAGCCTGCTCGGGATTCCAGGCCAGATCTGGCTCGGGCATCTGTCGGACAGAATCGGCCGGGAATGGATCTGGGCCATCAGTTGCTTCGGCTTTGCGATCTGCTTCGCGGCGCTGATCGGCCTGAAATATGCGCCGGTGCTGCCGCTGGTCTATCTGATGATCTTCACGCAGGGCGCGCTCGGCTACGGACTGACCTCGATCATGGGCGCGGTGGTGCTCGAAATCTTCCAGGGCAGGCAGTATGGCAGCATCTTCGGCACCATCATGCTGGCAGCCTTGGCCGGAGGCGCCGCGGGACCGTGGGCGACCGGGGCGCTGTACGATCTCGCCGGCAGCTACACGCTGGCCTTTGCCATCGGCATTGCCGTCAGTCTCTTATCGGCGATCGCGATCTGGCAGGCCTCGCCGCGCAAGGTGAGGGCGGTCGCCGGCCAGATGCACAAGGCGCATGCGAGCGGCGGCTGATCATCAGACCGATGTAATTCCCATCGCCCGCTGTAGGTCGCCGATGGCGCGCAGGAAGCTGTCAGCTGGGGTGGTCTCCGGATCGATCAGGCGATGCAGGCGAAAGCCGTCCTCCAGCGCCAGCAGCACCGCCCCGGTCCACGCCGGGTTCAGGCGTGGATCCCTGCCGCTGTTCCTCGCGGTGGTCTCGACAATATCGGCGATCAGCTTGCGGCGGGCACGCAGCCGTTTGGCGAGTTCGGGCCGTCGCTTTTCAGCACGCGCCACGAACAGGATCATTTCCATATGCAGCAGGGGAGAACGGCCGAGCGGATCCTGCTTGGTGCGATCCATGGTCTTCAGCGCATCGAGGAAGTCCGGAAGATTGTTGTGACGGGCGAGAAGTTCGTGCGTGCGTCGAATCGACTGCTCGACGTGCTCCTCGATCATGGCGATGATCAACTCGTCCTTGCTCTTGAAATTCGAGTAAAACGCGCCGCGCGTGAAGCCGGCGGCCGCCGCGATGTCCTCGATGCTGGCGCCGCCGATGCCCTTGTCCTCGCAGACGCGGGCGGCCGCCTCGAACAGTTTTTCACGGGTATCGTCCCGGGTCGGTCGGGTTCGGACTCTTGACATTCCGGCAATATAGTTCAGAATGCAACTCGATACAACTATGTATCGAGTTGCATTCCAAAATAACGCCGTCCCTATCGGCGAAATTCAGAGCGGAAACCAGGAGGCAAATATGAACGAGCATGTTCAGGCTACGAATAGTGCGCCGCTGTTCAATCCGCTGTCGCCCGATTTCATTCGCAATCCCTATCCCCATTACGAGCGGATGCGCACCACCGATCCCGTGCATCTGACTCCGCTCGGCATGTATGTCGCGAGCCGTCACGCCGAGGCCAGCCTGGTGATGCGCGACAAGCGGTTCGGCAAGGACTATGTCGAGCGCTCGATCCGGCGCTATGGCCCCAAAATCATGGAAGAGCCGGTGTTCCGCAGCATGAGTCACTGGATGCTGCAGCAGGACCCGCCGGACCACACCCGCTTGCGCGGGCTGGTGGTGAAGGCGTTCACCGCGCGCCGGGTCGAGGATATGCGTCCGCGTATTCAGCATATCGTCGACGAGACGCTCGACCGCATCGTCCCGCGGGGCAAGATGGACCTGATCGAGGATTACGCCTTCCGCCTGCCGGTCACCATCATCTGCGACATGCTCGGAATCCCCGAGGAGCATCGCGAGGTATTCTATACCGGCTCGCGCGATGGCGGACGCCTGCTCGACCCGGTGCCGCTGACGCCGGAAGAGATCAAGCAGGGCAATGCTTCCAACGCGATGGCCGCGATGTATTTCCAGCAGCTGTTCGAACTGCGGCGGAAGACGCCCGGCGACGACCTGATCACGCAACTGCTGCAAGCCGAGGAAGACGGCAGCAAGCTCTCCAACGAGGAACTGACAGCCAACATCATCCTGCTGTTCGGCGCCGGCCATGAGACCACGGTCAATCTGATCGGCAACGGCCTCTTGGCGCTGCATCGCAATCCCGAGCAGCTCGCGCTGCTCAAGGCCAGGCCCGAGTTGATCACCAACGCCATCGAGGAATTCCTGCGCTACGATTCCTCGGTGCAACTGACCGGCCGGGTGGCGCTGGAAGACATCGAGGACCTCGGCGGCAAGCGCATCCCGAAGGGCGAAAGCGTGCTGTGCCTGCTCGGTTCGGCCAACCACGACCCGGCGGTCTATCCGGACCGGCCGGAGCAGCTGGATATCACCCGGCCCAATGTCCGGCCGCTGTCCTTCGGCGGCGGCATCCACTTCTGCCTTGGCGCCCAGCTCGCGCGGATCGAGGCTGAGGTCGCGATTTCGACCCTGTTGCGCCGGCTGCCGGACCTGCGGCTCGATGACGCGGTCAATCCGGAGTGGCGTCCGACCTTCGTGCTGCGCGGCCTGAAGCGTCTGCCGGCAAGTTGGTAAACCCGGGGCCAAAGCGCGGCGTCACAGCGATGTTGCTGTGACTTCGCCATACTTGTCTCTATATATTGAGTTGCTCCGGCGCCGGTTCGGCTTCGCGCGGCCATGTGCCGGGGCGGTTCAAGGGGAGACACCGTGCAGACGACGCTGCTCGGCCTGGCAATTGCCTTCATCGTTGCGCTGATCGCCGCGCTCGTCGGGCCGTATTTCATCGACTGGAATCAGTTCCGGCCGCAGTTCGAGGCGGAGGCGGCGCGGATCGTCGGCGCCCAGGTCCGCGTCGGCGGCAAGCTCGATGCGCGCCTGCTGCCGGCGCCGTCGTTGCAGTTGCATTCGGTGGTGGTCGGCGGCGCCAACGATCTCGGCAAGGTTCGCGCCGACAAGCTCGACGTCGAATTCAGCCTGGGCTCGCTGATGCGCGGCGAATGGCGCGCCACCGAATTGACCGTCAACGGCTTGTCGCTCGATCTCGGGCTCGATCCGAAGGGGCGGGTCGACTGGCCGGCCTCGACCGGGACCTACAATCTCGGTTCGCTGGCGATCGATCGCCTGAATCTCACCGGCCGTATCGCGCTGCATGATGCCGCCAGCCGCAGCACGCTGGAACTGAACGACATCGCCTTCAGCGGCGACGTGCGTTCGCTCGCCGCCGGAGCGATCCGCGGGGACGGCAACTTCATGCTGTCAGGCACGCGCTATCCGTTTCGGATTTCCTCGGGGCAGGGGCCGGACGGCAACGGCACCCGCCTTCATCTCAACATCGATCCCGGCCAGCGCGCATTCGCGGCTGATCTCGACGGCGTCCTGAATTTCGATGCCCGCGCGCCGCGTTTCGAAGGTGCGGTAACGCTGGCGGCGCCTGCCGGCCAGAAGGGCAAAGGCGATGAACCGCCGTGGCGCATCACGGCCAAGGTCAAGACCGACTATTCGGCGGCGCGGCTCGAACAAATCGAGGCGACCTATGGCGCCGAGGAGCGTGCGCTGAAGCTCGCCGGCAGCGGCGACATCCGTTTCGGTACATCACCGCTGTTGCACGCGGCGCTGTCGGCGCGCCAGCTCGATGCCGACAGGTTCGTGGCCAAGGAGAATGCCACCGAACCCGTCCGCGCGTTGCCGGCGCTGCGCGCGCTGATCTCGGGCGTTCCGCTGCCGCCGATCCCGGCGCAGATCGAACTCTCGTCCGAGCAGGTGATGCTGGGCGGCCGTCCACTGCAGGACATTGCGGCCGAGCTGCATGGCGACGCCAAAGCCTGGAGTGTCCGCAAACTGGAGTTTCGTGCGCCCGGCACCACCCGGGTTTCGCTGAGCGAGGCGAATGCAAGGAATGCTTCGCCCGATCAGTTCAAGGCGGCGCTCAATATCGAATCTGCGGACCCCGACGCGCTGATGACGTGGCTGCAGGGGCGCGGCGACGCCGCCTATCGCAGCCAGAAGCCACTGCGCCTGCGCAGCGACGTCACCATCGCGCCGGATGGATTCACCCTCGACGCGATGAAGGCCGATATCGACGGTGGCGCCGTCGAGGGACGGGTTACGGTATCGCATCGGCAGGCCAACAGCGGCTCAAAAGTCGACGCGCAATTGAAGGCCGAGCGGCTCGATATCGACGCCGCTACCGCGTTCGTCCGCTCGCTGGCGGGCCCGCAGGGCGACTGGCCGGATGAGGGCGCACTCTCGCTCGATATCGCCAGCGCCATGTCGGCCGGTCAGGAATTGCGGCCGCTGGTGGCAAAACTCGGCTATGGGCCCAAATCGTTCGCGCTCGATCAGTTGAAGATCGGCCAGCCCGGCAGCGTCATGCTGGAAGGCTCTGGCAGTTTCGACCGCGTCAATGCGACAGGAAAACTGGCGCTCGATTCGAGTGCTGCGTCGTTCGGTCAACTCGCCAACCTG
>JAIEPP010000055.1 GCA_019748335.1 Xanthobacteraceae bacterium | reverse complement strand
CCGTTCGGCATCGCGACCAGGACGTCCCGGGCGATCGATTGCGGGTCGCTGCGCAGGTCGCGCGGATAGCGCAGGTTGACGCCGTAACGCTCGCGGCCTTCCACGGTGGTGGTGATCGTCTCTCCGCCGAGTGCGGACGAGATCGTGTCCTGCACGTCGCTGATCATGAGGCCGTAGCGTGCCAGTGCCTCACGGTCGGGTACGACATCAAGATAATAGCCTCCGATAACGCGTTCCGCGTAGGCGCTCGACGTGCCCGGCACTGCCTTAACGACGGTCTCGATCTGCCGTGCCAGGTTTTCCATTTCCGTGAGGTCTTTTCCCAAGACCTTGATGCCGACCGGCGTGCGAATTCCGGTCGCCAGCATGTCGGTGCGGGCCTTGATCGGCATGGTCCATGCGTTGGAGATGCCGGGAAACTGCAAAGCCTTGTCCAGTTCGGCAATGAGGCCATCGACAGTCAGGCCGGCACGCCATTGCTTCTTCGGCTTGAGGTTGATGATCGTCTCAAACATCTCCGTCGGAGCAGGATCGGTCGCGCTCTCGGCCCGGCCGGCCTTGCCGTAGACCGATGCGACTTCCGGAAAGGTCTTGATGATCTTGTTCTGCGTCTGCAGGATTTCCGCTGCCTTGGTAACCGACAGACCGGGTAGCGTCGTCGGCATGTACATCAACGTGCCTTCGTTCAGGCTCGGCATGAACTCCGTTCCAAGTTGACGCGCGGGCCAGACGCTGACCGCCAAGGCAATTACGGCCAGAAAGATCGTCAAGGTCTTGGCCGTCAGCACGCCACGGATCAGCGGTCGATAGACCCATATCAGGAACCTGTTGATGGGGTTCTTGTGCTCCGGAATGATCTTGCCGCGAATGAACAACACCATGAGCGCCGGCACCAACGTGATCGACAGGATCGCCGCCGCCGCCATCGCGAAGGTCTTGGTGAACGCCAGCGGGCTGAACAGCCGGCCCTCCTGCGATTCCATGGTGAAGATCGGCAGGAACGACACCGTGATGATCAGCAGACTGAAAAACAGGGCGGGGCCGACTTCGCTCGCAGCCTCGATGAGGACCTCGAGGCGCGGCTTGTCTGGAGGAGCCCGTTCGAGATGCTTGTGGGCATTCTCGATCATGACGATGGCACCGTCGATCATGGCGCCGATTGCGATGGCGATGCCGCCCAGGCTCATGATGTTGGACCCGATGCCAAGGACCTTCATGGCGCCGAACGCCATCAAAATGCCGACCGGCAACATCACGATGGCGACCAGTGCGCTGCGGACGTGCAGCAGGAAGACGATGCAGACCAGCGCGACCACGATGCTCTCTTCCGTGAGCGTCCGCTTCAGTGTCTCGATCGCATCGTGGATCAGGTTCGAACGGTCGTAGACCGGGATGATCTCGACGCCCTTCGGCAGCGCCGAAGCCATGTCGGCCAGGCGCGCCTTCACATTGTCGATGACCTCGAGCGCATTCTGTCCGAAGCGTTGCAACGCGATTCCGCTGGCGACCTCGCCCTCCCCGTTGAGCTCGGTTATGCCTCGGCGTTCGTCCGGGCCGAGTTCAACCCGCGCCACGTCCTTCAAGAGGACCGGCGTTCCCTTGTCGACCTTCAGCACGATGTTCGATAGGTCGGAGAGGCTTTTGACGTAGCCCCTGCCCCGCACGACGAATTCGAACTCCGAGAGCTCTACGGTGCGCCCGCCCACGTCCATGTTGCTGCCCCGGACCGCATCACGCACCTTCGCCAGCGGTATATCGAGCGACCTCAACCGGTTCGGATCGACGATGATGTTGTATTGCTTGACGAAGCCGCCGACGCTTGCGACTTCGGCGACCCCTTCGGCCTTGGAAATGCCGTATCGGATGGTCCAGTCATGGATCGATCGCAGATCGGCCAGCGATTTGTCCTTGGACTGCAGCGCGTATTGGTAGACCCAGCCTACGCCCGTCGCGTCAGGTCCCAATGTCGGCGTAACGCCGGTCGGAAGCTTGCGCGCCGCGGCGTTGAGGTATTCGAGGACCCGCGATCGCGCCCAGTAGATGTCGGTGCCGTCTTCGAAGATGATGTAGACGAACGAAACGCCGAAGAACGAAAACCCCCGTACGACTTTCGATTTCGGCACGGTCAGCATGGCCGTCGTCAAGGGGTATGTGACCTGATCTTCGATGACCTGCGGAGCCTGACCTTTGTATTCGGTGTAGACGATCACCTGGGTGTCGGAGAGGTCGGGGATCGCGTCGAGCGCCGAGTGCTGCAGGGCATATAGTCCCCCCGCAACGGCGAAGACGGCGCCGATCAGGACCAGCATCAGGTTCCGCGCCGACCAATCTATGAGACGGGCGATCATTGCGGTTTCTCTCCGGTGTCGAGGCCCTTGAGCGCTGCCTTGAGATTGCTTTCGGCATCGATCAGGAAGTTCGCGGAAGAGACGACCTTGTCGTTCTCAGCAAGCCCTTCCTTGATCTCGGTCAGGCCGCCTCCGCGTCGCCCCAGCTTGACCGCGCGCGGTTCGAAACGGCCCTCGCCCTTGTCGAGAAGCACAAGCTGCTGCTCGCCGCTGTCGATGACCGCGCTGCTGGACACGGTCACGACGGGCGCGTCCGTCCCCGTGGCGATTTCCACGTCCGCATACATGTCGGGCCGCAGCACGTCGTCCGGATTGGACAATTCGATTCTGACCCGCGCTGTACGCGTCTCCGCTCTCAGATTCGGATAGATCACCGTGACCTTTCCTATGAAGGGCTGGTCCGGATATGCCCGGGGCCGCACGACGACTTTCTGCCCGACTTCTATGAGCGCCAAATCGCGTTCCGCGACGTCGACCATCACCCAGACGACATTGCGGTCGACTATCCGGAACAGGATGTCTCCCGGCGCTGCGCGCATGCCGCTGACCGCCGTTCGCTCCACGATCTCGCCATCCTGCGGCGCAGGCCAGTTCATGTAGACTGGGACCTCGCGCGTGCGCTCGATGTCCGCGATGAATGCATCCGGCGCACCGAGGTTTTCGAGCCGCCGGCGCGCGCCTTTCAAGGCCTGGTTGTTGATTCCGGCCTCCGGGCGGGCGTTGAACGCCGACAGATATTCGGCCGCGGCGCTCGACAGGTTGGGGCCGTAGATGCGCATCAGCGGCTGGCCCTTGCGGACGCGCGTGCCGGTCGTGACGTTGTCGACGGTGTCGATGAAGCCCTCGAACCGGAGCGAGACGACGGACACGCGCCGCTCGTCCTGCTGTACCGTACCCGGTGCGCGGACCATCGTATTCAAGGTGCGGCGCTCCGCGACCTCCGTCTGAACGCCTGCCTTCTGCAACTTGCCCGCGCTGACCTTCACAGAAGAGTCGTCGTCCTGCTCGCCCTCATAAACCGGCAGATAGTCCATCCCCATCGAATCCTTTTTCGGCGTCGGAGACGTATCCGGAAGGCCCATGGGATTGCGGTAGAATTTGATCCGCCCGCGTTCTCCGCTTTTCGCAGTCATGGCCTCAGGAGCCTGCTCCTCGAAGCTCACGTCTTCACTGGCGCGCACGACCGAATATTCCTTGCCGGAGGATGTCTTCTTCGGTGTCAGCGAATAGGCCGGCGCGCCGTCCGGATCGCGGTAGTAGACGACCGGTCCTGTGGCCGCCGGCTGAGCGGAACCTGGCTTTGCCGCTGGGGGAAGTGCCGTCGAGAGCCAGCCGGGGAGCGCAACGCTCGACCGTCCGACGGCCAATCCGACTACCCCGGCAGCCAGGACCGCCGACACGACCAAGAAAACACCTACTGGCCGTCTCATAGCGAACCTCCGGCCAGACGCTCCAGTTCGGCGTATTTCGTCTGGAGTTCCACCTTGAGCTTAAGCAGGTCGAGTTGGACCGCACGAAGCCGGCGCTCCGCCTCGAAGACCGAGGAAAGATCGGACGTGCCGGCCTGGAAGCCGTTCCGCGCGTTTTCGACCGAAGAACGGGCGGGTGGGAGCTGGCGCGACGCGTAAATCTGCACGACCTTCCGCAGCGCATCGACGCTGAACCATGCGTCGGCGATCTGTCCGTCGATCCGCAGCCGCAGCGCCTCGCTGCGGGCTTGCGCTGCGCCTAGACGTGCGCCTGCCGCCCACTGCTCGGCGTCCTTGACTTGGTATTGCAGCGGCAGCTTGACGCCGACCATGAACTCGCCGGTATCTTCAGTGCCGGGCCGCTGTACGTACTTCGCGCCGAGCGTGACGTCCGGATAGTAGTTGAGGTCGGTAAGGGATTTGGTCTGGGCCGCGGAATTGCTCTGCGCTCCGGCCAGGCCCAGCATGGGATTTGCGGAGCGGGCGAGCGCCTGGATCTGCGCCAGGCTGCCGGCCTTCACGGCCCGGAAACCGGTCGGCGCCGCCAGCGGAGCCAAGGATGGACGCCCGATCAGGGAATTGAGCCTCGCTGCGGCTGACTTCTGTTCGCCCTGCCGGCGAACGACATCACCGTCGGCGGTCGCGGCTTCGATCTCGGCCTTAATGACGTCCTGCTGATCGACCGACGTTGCGCCATACCGGGATCGCAACAATCCTAGAGTCTCGTCGTACCGCCGCTTGATTTCGGTGGCGATTCCCACGGCTTCGTATGCGGCATTGTACTCGCCATGCGCTGCAATGACCTGCGCGATGAGCTCGGTGACGGTCGCACGGCCCTGGAATTTTGCAGCATCCGCGTCAGCCCGGGCAACATTGCGCTCGAGGCCGTACTTGCCCCAAAGCTTGATCTCCTGGTCGATACCGATACGACGCTGCCCCACGCCCTGCCGGTTGACGTCCCAGGCTTCCAGAATGAGGGTCGGGTCGGCCAGCGCGCCCGCCGTCCCGATCTTGTGGACCGCCGCATCGAACTCGAGCGCAGCCGCGGCCACTGTCGGGTTGAGGCGTTTGGCAATCGCGACCACGCTTTCCACAGTAGCTCCGGGCAAGGCTTGATCGGCCGCCAACGCCGGAGACAACCACAGCAATGCTGTGGCTGCTCCGATTGCAGCGAAGTGCGTGACTCGGCCTGCCCGGATCACGGCGTGGCCTTGAGGAGAAGTTTGCTTTCGACCGTCCCGGTTTCGCCCTGAACCTTGGCGCCCAGGGACAATTGCCAGCCGCCTTCCATCGTTATGGCCGCCTTGAACTTGTAGACGCCCGGCTCCGTGCTCGGCATCGCCTCGATCGAGGTCTTCATCGTCTCCATGCCATCCGGCGCCATATCCAATCTCTTGGCGAAGATCACCGCATGGGGAACGGGCTTGCCATCGCGCTTGTGGACGAGGCGAATCGAGATGACCGCGTCGCCCTTCTTGACGGTCTCGTCGACTAGTTGGAATTCATAGTCATTGATCTCAGCGACCTCAGCGCGGGCGATCGTGGCCGAACCTGTCAAGGAAACGGCGATCAACCCCGCCCGGAGGGCGGGCGCGAAGGCATACATCCTCATTTTGCAAATCCTCGATGACCCGATGCGCCGCGAACGGCGGCGTGCGTTAACCGCGCGGCCCTGAGACGGCACAGCGCCAGACGGCGTGGTGACGCCGATCAGATCGAGATGCGAGGAGGATGGTCCGGAGGGGAACCGACGAGTCCGTCCGCGATCAAGTCGTCGAGGGCGAACAGCAGCCTGCGAGTCTGGAAGGAAACCTGGACACCACTTGTCGGGGATGGCTCAGCCTGAGCGGTCGTCAGCATGCACATCGCGATAAGCGGACAATCCTGGCAGTTATTGCTCTTTTGCCCGTCCGGACAGCACGGCATGTCGCCGGACATCGCGGTCATTTCAGCAGCAGCCAGACGCTTTACCGCCGCCGGTGTCACCAGCGGCGCAAAGACCAGCCCGACGATCACGAAGACCGCCAGCAAACGACCGATGAGTCGGCGAAGATTCATGGCCTATCATCACACGGGGCTCGGAACTTGGGAAGCGCTATCACTTCACATAGTTGCTAGATGGCAAAAGGTGCCCGAAAGCACCGAAAACGTTGCGGAAATGCAGTTCAGCTTGTGGCCTTAGTTCCGATAAACTGCATGAAGGGCTGTCGACCGGAGGTTCCGAAAAGAACCACCGTGTACTCCTGAGGTGTTCCGCCCTCCATGCCAGGCGATCCCGCAGGCATGCCCGGGACGGCCAATCCGACGGCAACTGGCCGCTTATCCAACAATTGTCGGACGGCTAAAGCGGGTACGTGGCCTTCGATGACGTACACCCCGATTTCCGCCGTGTGGCACGCTGCAAGGTCGCTTGGTACCCCGAGACTTCTCCGGACAACTTGGAGATCGGCGGTCTCCTCGACTGTGACCGCGAAGCCCGCGTCTTTGAGATGGCGCACCCAGCCCGCGCAGCACCCGCAATTCGGATCCTTGTGAACGAGAATGGCGGGAGTCTGGGCGAAGGCTGCAGACCGCGGAGCGATCAATGCAGCGGCCACCAGCCCGAGTGCGCTACGTCGCGTTAGGCAAGGCGGATAGTCGATATGCGGCCCTTTCATGAATCCCAATCTCCCAAGTTTATCGCTTTATCGATTAGCCGACTCGCTGCGGCAAGGAATGCAATTTTATGTGAGACACCGCAACACCGACTGTGGAGCTATGACTGATTTCGGGAGAACACATAACTTGCCATCATTCGGCATCAACTCCGGTAGGGTGGCGCGCAGTCATCGACGTCTCCGACGCGCTCGCATTCGTCGCCGCCAAGCGTGGCTTCAAGACCGTTCGGAGGGAACCGGGCCCAAAATAGCTCGACCGACCTCCAAAGCCTCTTCCATGGTTAGCCGAATTCCCTTCCGACGGACTTTTTGTGAATCGAGCCATTGTTGCAAATGTCCGCCTGAGCAAAAAACGCGATTGCCGGGCAGCAGGAGGCCGCCGCACTTCCGTCAAAGGCAAAGTCGTACCGGATGACCGCGCCGACCGGCGAGAAGCTATGGACCGCCCTGCCCTTGTGCGTCGTCCTCACATGGATCGTCTTCCTGCATTGATCATGCGACTTAAAGTTGTGCAGAATGCCCGACACACGATCGGGTGGAATCTCAGATTCACCGGCGATGTCGCTGACCGAAGGTGCCCGGCCGGAAGCGTTATAGAGTTCCAAGGCCGTTCGCCAAACGGCGTCCTCGGTCGCTTCCAGCCTATGGGACCATTTGTCCAATAATCCCGCGCGTGCAGTTCGACCCTGGAGCGCGCGGCGAGCTGCCCGGCTTGTCGCGACAGACCAATCCGGACGGAAGACACCCGGCCGGATTTCGACCGCAGGCTCGCTCACCACCGATGCTTCTGATTCCAAGGATCCTCCTCCTCCCGCTACCGTTAGCCAGCGCAGCAGGAAAGCTTCTTCACATCCATGTCGAATGTCTGTGCAGCGAGTTTCAAACCTTCGACAGTCGTGAGATACGGGAAGATCATCTCCGACAACTCGTCGATCGTGAGACCGCAGCGAATGGCGAGGGCCGCGGTCTGGATGCTGTCCGCCCCCTCCGGTGCGAGAATGTGGGCTCCAAGCAGCTTCCGGGTTGTCCCGTCGGCAACGAGCTTGATCAGCCCCCGAGTATCGCGGGCCGCGAGTGCGCGCGGAAGGTTGTCGAGCGAGAGCACTGAAGTCCGCACGGCGTGACCGGCAACGACGGCTTGCGCTTCGGTCAGGCCGACGGTCGCGACCTGCGGATCGGTAAACACAACTGCGGGCATGGTGGTGTTGTCGTAGCGCATGCTGTTGCTGTTCAGCGCGTTCTTTGCCGCGAGCTTCGCACCATAGGCGGCCATATAGACGAACTGGTCTTTGCCGGTCACGTCGCCGGCCGCATAGATGCCCGCTTTCGACGTGCGCATCCTGTCGTCGACGATGATCGCGCCCGACGACGCTTG